>NZ_JBNNGV010000009.1:0-144475 GCF_050268485.1 Pseudomonas sp. NPDC078416
AAACCATGATTTCTCGTGGAGTAACTTGCGATGCTGATAATCTTGCGACTTCAGTCTTACAGCACAAGCACCCACACGAATTGCTTGATTCAGTTGTTAAAGAGCGGGTGGTTAAGATCTTTCGTCTCAACCGAGGCGCGCATTCTACAGCGTCTCTTGCCTCTGTCAAGCGGTTATTTTAAGAAGTTTTCAAAGTTTCCTTATCAACTTCAACCACTTGCGCTTCGTTCGACTTAACGTCCCACATCAGCGGGAGGCGAATTCTACAGCGTTACAACCTGCTGTCAACTGCCTTTTTCACCGCTGTCGATTCAAACATCTGAACCGAAGCATTCCTCACTACTTACTTCGTCCAACTCTTTGATTATCAAGGAGTTTTCCGTTTCGTCTGCGCCGGAAGTGGGGCGAATTATAGACACATCCGGAGGGGCGTCAAGCACTTATTTAAACTTTAGTGGGAACGCTACTGCTCTTGACCCGGCGACGCTGGATACGTCCAGCAATTACGGGAATCCTGAGCACTAGAAGCAATACGCCGATCGTTGCATATACAGACCACTCCTTCAGATCCGCCCGCACAATCCACAGCATATGCAGCAAACCCAAGCCCAGAATCAGGTAACTGAGCCGATGAAGTTTCTTCCAGCGGACTCCCAAACGGCGTTGGCTATAGCGATTGGAGGTGACCGCCAGCGACAACAGACCCAGAAAACCAAGCGCGCCGACAATGATGTAGGGCCGTTTGACCAGCTCCACACCCAGTTGGCCCCAGTCGAATCCCAGAATAAAGAAGCCATAGCCCAGCAGGTGCAGCGACACATAGGTGAAACACCACAACCCCAGCTGACGGCGAACCGAAATCCAGCCGGGCCAGCCGGTTGTGCGCTGTAACGGAGTCATGGCCAGTGTGATCAAAAGCAACACCAGCGTTCCCAACCCGAGGCGATCTACCAGCACCTTCCCCGGATCAGGCCCCAAAGCAAAAATCCACGCCTGGTAGAGCCAATACGCGGGTACTACAGCTGCAGCGATGAACACCGACACTCGCCAGTAGATGAAACGCATCAATAGTTTTTCCGTAAATCCAGGCCTGCATAGAGAGAAGCAACCTGCTCCCCATACCCGTTGAACATCTCGGTCTGGCGAATATTCGGGCTGAACAGCCCACTGGGAAGACGACGCTCGTGCGCCTGAGTCCAGCGTGGGTGGTCAACCGTCGGGTTCACATTGGCATAGAAACCGTATTCACTCGCGGCGATGCTCTGCCAGGTGGTCTTCGGCTGCTCGCTGGTCAGACTGATGCGCACGATGGACTTCACGCTTTTAAAGCCGTATTTCCAAGGCACCACCAGACGCAGCGGCGCGCCGTTTTGATTGGGCAGCTCCCGTCCGTACATGCCCACCGCCAGAATCGCGAGCGGGTTCATCGCCTCATCCAGGCGCAACCCCTCTACATAAGGCCAGTCGATCAAAGCAAAGCCGGAGCGCTGGCCGGGCATGGTCTTAGGGTCCTGCAGCGTTTCGAAGCGGATGTACTTGGCATTCGCCGTCGGTTCAACCTGCTTGAGCAACTCGGAGATCGGGAAACCCAGCCACGGAATCACCATCGACCACGCCTCCACGCAGCGCAGACGATAGATACGCTCCTCCAACTGATAAGGCTTCATGAAGTCTTCGAGTGCGTAGCGACCAGGCTTTGCCACCTCCCCGTCGATGACAACACTCCACGGCTCGGTTTTCAGTGAGCCGGCGTTTTGCGCAGGATCACCCTTGTCGGTGCCGAACTCGTAGAAATTGTTGTAGTGGGTCGCGTCCTTGAACGGCGTGATCGTCTCGTCCTTGACGGTAACGGCCTGCCACTTCGTCGCAGGCAATTTGCCTTTGAACCAGTCTGGGGCAGCGCCAGCTTCGACATCGGCGTAGCGCGAAGCTTCTTCGGCTTGGGCCCAACGGGGCATTGCACTGACGGCGAGCCCTGCAAGTGAGCTGCCGAGCAACGCGCGGCGGGAGAGATAAATAGATTCGGGCGTGACATCCGACTCTTTGCAATCGGATGTGGAGGGGATCTTGATCAGCATGATGACTCCGCAGCTATAGAGAACTGAAGCATCTATAGCTGCGGAGTATGCGGCAAATACCGGTCGGCCAACTACCTCTGACGGCGCAGACGCAGCAGGTACTGGATGGGACCAGACGCTGCGTAGCCGAGGAAGATCAGCAGCAGAATGCGCGGCGGATCACTGAACACCACGGCGAACACCAAAACAACGGCCAGAATCGCAACGAACGGCACGCGCCCCTTGAGATCCAGTTCCTTGAAGCTGTTGTACTTGATGTTGCTCACCATCAACATCCCGGCAGCAGCAACCAATAGCGCGACCAGAAACGACAATTTCGAGCCCTGAATGCCGTAATCGCTGAAGGCCCAGACGGTCCCCGCAACGACGCCTGCGGCGGCAGGACTCGCCAGACCAATGAAGTAACGCTTGTCGGCCTTACCCACCTGAGTATTGAAGCGGGCCAGGCGCAATGCTGCCCCCGCAACATAGATGAAGGCGACCATCCAGCCGACCTTGCCCATGTCACCCAGCGCCCAGCCAAACGCCAACAAAGCCGGTGCCACGCCGAAAGCGACCATATCGGACAGCGAGTCATACTCTGCGCCGAATGCGCTTTGGGTGTTGGTCATCCGCGCGACGCGGCCATCCAGACCATCCAGCACCATGGCAACGAAGATGGCGATGGCGGAAAACGCAAAGTACTTGCTCGCGCTCACCTGATCACCGGCACTCAACGCGCTCTGCGCACTCATGGCGCTGATGATTGCGTAGAAGCCGGCGAACAGGTTCGCGGTGGTGAACAGATTGGGCAGCAGATAGATGCCGCGATGGCGCACCTTGCGCCCTTCGGAGTCATGACCCTCTTCAATGTGTTCATCAATCGGTAGCAGGCTTTCGGCGTCAGAAGCCTTGTTCGGCTCTTCGGGACGTTCGCTCATGGACAATACCTTGCAGCTGAAGAATTTCGACAAATGCTTGCGACCGGTCGGCCGACAAACGATGCAGCTTTATACCAGATGAGCCCCCATAACGAAAAAACGCGACCCGAGGGCCGCGTTTTTTCATGCAGGAACTTGATCTGTGATCTTAGTTCTTGGCTTGGTCGACGATCTTGTTCTTCGCGATCCAAGGCATCATCGAGCGCAGTTGCTCACCGATGATTTCCAGGCCGTGCGCCTTGTTGTTGCGACGCTTGGCGGTCATCGACGGGTAGCCGCTGGCGCCTTCGGCGATGAACATCTTGGCGTATTCGCCGTCCTGGATGCGCTTCAGAGCGTTGCGCATGGCCTGACGGGATTCGGCGTTGATGACCTCCGGGCCGGTCACGTACTCGCCGTACTCGGCGTTGTTGGAGATTGAGTAGTTCATGTTGGCGATACCGCCTTCGTACATGAGGTCTACGATCAGCTTCAATTCGTGCAGGCACTCGAAGTAGGCCATTTCCGGCGCGTAACCGGCTTCAACCAGCGTCTCGAAACCGGCTTTGACGAGTTCAACGGTACCGCCGCACAGAACGGCTTGTTCGCCGAACAGGTCGGTTTCGGTCTCGTCCTTGAACGTGGTTTCGATGATGCCGGTACGGCCGCCGCCAACACCCGAAGCGTAAGACAGAGCGACGTTCTTGGCGTTGCCCGAGGCGTCCTGGTAAACGGCGATCAGGTCAGGGATGCCACCGCCTTTGACGAACTCGGTACGCACGGTGTGGCCCGGTGCTTTTGGGGCGATCATGATCACGTCAAGGTCGGCACGAGGAACGACCTGGTTGTAGTGAATCGCGAAACCGTGGGAGAAGGCCAGTGTTGCGCCCTTCTTGATGTTCGGCTCGATTTCGTTCTTGTACAGCTGGGACTGGAATTCGTCCGGGGTCAGGATCATGACCAGGTCTGCAGCGGCGACAGCGGAAGCGACGTCGGTCACTTTCAGGCCGTGAGCTTCAGCTTTGGCGACAGTAGCCGAACCCTTGCGCAGGCCAACGGTGACATCAACGCCGGAGTCTTTCAGGTTGCACGCTTGAGCGTGGCCCTGAGAACCGTAACCGATGATGGCAACTTTTTTGCCCTGAATGATCGAAAGGTCGCAGTCTTTGTCGTAATAAACTTTCATGAAATTCCCCTGATAACTTGGCCGCAAGGCCATTTGCAAAATTAGGTTAGATGCTCAGCACTTTGTCGCCGCGGGCGATACCCGTGACGCCGCTTCGTACGGTTTCCAGAATGGCCGTGGTGCCAATCGCCTGGATGAAGCTGTCCAGCTTGTCGCTTGTCCCGGTCAACTGCACGGTATAGACGCTGCTGGAGACGTCGACGATCTGGCCGCGGAAAATGTCGGTGGTGCGCTTGATCTCGGCACGCTGTGCGCCAGTGGCTTTCACCTTGATCAGCATCAGCTCGCGCTCAATGTGGGCGCTCTCCGACAGATCGACCAGCTTGACCACCTCGACCAGCTTGTTGAGGTTCTTGGTGATTTGCTCGATCACTTCATCATGGCCAACGGTGGTCAGCGTCAGACGCGACAGAGTCGGGTCCTCGGTTGGTGCCACCGTCAGGCTTTCGATGTTGTAGTTGCGCTGCGAAAACAGGCCGACCACACGAGACAGCGCGCCCGGTTCGTTTTCCAGCAATAGCGAAATGATGTGGCGCATGGTTATGTCCGCTCCGTCTTGCTCAGCCACATGTCGCGCATGGACCCGTCTCTGATCTGCATCGGATAGACGTGCTCACTGACGTCAACCTGAATGTCGAGGAATACCAGACGATCTTTCATGGCGAACGCCTCTTCCATCTTCGGCTTCAGGTCCTTGAGATCGGTGATGCGCATGCCGACATGCCCGTAGGCCTCGACCAGCTTCACGAAGTCAGGCAGCGACTCCATGTAGGAATGCGAGTGACGGCCGCTGTAGCTCATGTCCTGCCACTGACGGACCATGCCGAGCACGCCGTTGTTGAGCAGGATGATCTTCACCGGCAGGTTGTACTGCAGGCAGGTCGACAGTTCCTGGATGTTCATCTGAATGCTGCCTTCGCCGGTGACGCAGGCGACATTGTCATTCGGGAAGCTCAGCGCAACGCCCATCGCCGCCGGCAGGCCGAAGCCCATGGTGCCGAGACCGCCGGAGTTGATCCAGCGATTGGGTTTGTTGAAGCGGTAGTACTGAGCCGCGAACATCTGATGCTGACCCACATCGGAGGTGACGTAGGCATCGCCTTTGGTCACTTCACACAGCGTTTCGATCACGGTCTGCGGCTTGATAACGCTTCCGTCGCCGCGGTTGTACGGGAACAGGTCACCGCCGGCACGCCACTCTTCGATCTGCTTCCACCACGTCGCGACCGACTCCTTGTTAGGGGTTTCGGCAAGCTCTTTGAGGGTCGCAACCATTTCGGTCAGCACGCTCTCGACCGGCCCGACGATTGGCACGTCGGCCTTGATGGTCTTGGAGATGGATGCCGGGTCGATGTCGACGTGAATGATTTTGGCGTTGGGGCAGAACTTCGCCGGGCCGTTGATCACGCGATCGTCGAACCGCGCGCCGACCGCAAGAATCACGTCGGCGTGGTGCATCGCCAGGTTGGCTGTGTAGCTGCCATGCATGCCCAGCATGCCGACGAACTGGCGATCAGTGCCCGGATAGGCACCCAGCCCCATCAGCGTGTTGGTGACCGGGGCGTTCAATTGCTGCGCCAGTTCGGTCAATGGCGCCGAACCGTTGCCCATGATCACACCACCACCGGCGTATATGACCGGGCGCTTGGCCGCGACCAGCATTTCCACGGCTTTGCGGATCTGGCCGGAGTGGCCACGAACCGCCGGGCTGTAGGAGCGCAGCTTGGCTTTCTTGGGGAAGATGTATTCGAACTTCTCAGCCGGATTGGTCATGTCTTTCGGGATGTCGACGACGACAGGACCAGGACGACCGGATTGGGCGAGGTAGAACGCCTTCTTCAGGACTTCCGGGATTTCCGACGGGTGCTTGATCATGAAGCTGTGCTTCACGATCGGACGGGAGATACCGATCATGTCGGTCTCCTGAAACGCATCGGTACCGACCATGTTGCTCGGAACCTGGCCGGAGAGGACCACCATCGGAATCGAGTCCATGTAGGCGGTCGCGATACCGGTGATGGCATTGGTTGCGCCAGGACCCGAAGTCACCAGCACAACGCCTGCCTTGCCGGTAGCACGGGCATAACCATCAGCCATGTGAGTCGCGGCCTGTTCGTGACGAACGAGGATATGGCTCACAGCCGGCTCTTTGAACAGCGCGTCGTATATATGCAGGAGGGCACCGCCAGGGTACCCGTAGATGTGCTCTACGCCTTCGTCACGCAAAAAGCGGACGACCATTTCAGCGCCAGATAAAAGCTCCACGTTGTTCACCTCTAAAACGCCAGAATACCGTCCACACAAGCGAGGAGACGGGTCTTAATAGGTTTACTGCAAAGCAGAGCATGAGCGACGGTGGTCGCCGACTACGTCAGCACTGACTGAGCAAGTATTGGGATCGCCCCTTGAGTGTTTCGGGGTCTTCCCACCCAGCGCGAGGTAACGCGTTGCGGGTGTTACGGGTCGGCGCGGGTGTGCGCCTCATGATCTACCGAGACGGTCTGCTTCTGGCAGTCCCTCTACAGCGAACTTTGGATTGTTCGGATTCGCCCCTCCCAAGTCAAGTCATCGATGCGCTTTCTTCGTCCGCCGTCCGCCAAAAGGCACCGAATGAGGTCGTGGCGTCACGCTTGTGATAGGTTTCCGGCCATTGCCACAGAAGAAAGGAACCGGGAATGCGCTGGATGATGCTTGCAGCGACGCTGACACTTGCCGTTGCCCCGGCGGTCGGCCAGGCCGCGCAGATATACAAATGGGTCGACGCTCAGGGCGTCACGCATTTCGACGCACAGCCGCCTGCCGGGCAGACAGCACAGGAAATCGATACAGGGAAACCCGTTGCCGCACCACCTGCCCCGCCGCCGCAAAACCAGGACGGCGCACGTGAGCAGGAGGCGGTCGACGCCAAGGTCAGGAAGCAGGTCGCCGCTCAGGAAGAAAAGCGTAAAGAGGCATGCGACCAACAGCGCACCAACCTGGCCCAACTGCAAAACAACCCTCGGGTACGACAGGAAGTAAATGGCGAGTTCAGGCGGTTCACGGAAGAAGAGCGGCAGGCCCGCATCGCCGAGGTCAACAAGTACCTCGACGATCAGTGCAACTGAGGGTCAGACAGCTTCGGTAATCAACCGGTCGAAGTCTTTCAGCAGCGCCAGCAAGTTGCGCGCATCACGGATACGGCTGGCGTAAACCATCTCTGCCATTTCCAGGATGCCGGAAGCCGTGGGCAACGGCAGGTCCTGCTCAAGGATGATCTTCATGCGTGGCAGGAAGATCCATTGCAGCCACTGATCAAAATCCAGCGTGTCGACGCAGAAGGGTTCACGACTGGACAGCGACTCAGCGCTGGGCGGCACTTCCTTCCACCATCCCAGCACCCGTAATTCGCGCTCGATCAACAGCAACTGGTCGGCGATTTTCGGAAAGCGTTTATCCATTGGCTTTCTGCCGCGCCAGCGCTGCACCGGCAGCGTCACCCTGCTTTTCACGCGACTGCGCAATCAATCCCCAAAGACTGGCTTGAAGACTGGCGCGACCGTTGGCGTAGGTGAGAGCGCGACGGGCTAATTGCTCAGCCTGAGGCGCATCGCCCTGGGCCAGACGCACTTGCGCCAGACGGTAAAGAACCTGCGGCTCACGGGGGGCAACGCGTTGTGCACGTTCAAGGCTGGATGATGCGCCGTTGAGGTCACCACTGGATTGCTGTTGCTGAGCTGTGGTCAGCAACGCCAGCACCGGCCCATCCAGTTGCTCGTCTTCCGACAACCCGCCGCTGGACGCAGACGGAATACCTGTCGGTGCCGACGCCGGCATGTTGTAGGTATTGCTGGTCGCTGGTGGCTGTGTGTACGTGTTGTTAACCGGGGCCTGATTAACCGGCGCCGTATTGATCGGTGCAGTGCTGATCGGCGCCGTGGTCGGTGGCACAAATGTCGAAATAGGTGCGCCACTGGCGTTAGCGCCGCCGGGCACCATGACCGTGACGCCGGAATCTTCCTGGATCGTCTGCGACTGCGCGGGCGCCTGCACCGGCGCGCGATAGGTGTTGTTACGAGTCGAAGAAACGCGCTCGCCGTTTGAAACGCGTGACCCTGAATCCACCACCGGAATCGCACTGCGCGTCTGGGACGCGCAACCGTTGAGCAAAGCCAGAGCCGTTACAGCCGGAATCCACCACTTGTTCACGTCACATCCTCTTTGCTTAATTCAACCAGGCTTAGTTCAACCAGCCCTTGACCCAGTCCATGACCGAATCGGCAGGCGCTGCTGCACCACCGCAAGTCGGGCCGGGTTGCGGCTCACTGCCGCGAATATACGGCATCTGTACGGCGTTCGGGCAGCTGGCGTCGGTACCTTCGCCGGTACTGGCATTGACCCAGGCCTGCACGACGTTATCGGGCATCGCCATGTCCAGTGGCAGCGGATCGGCCTTCTTCATGAAGCTGGTCCAGATCTGCAGTGCGCCAGTGGCCCCGGTAAACGGCGTCTTGCCGTTGTCGTCGCGGCCCATCCAGACGATCGCCAGCAAGTCCTGACTGAAACCGGCAAACCAACTGTCGCGGGAGTCGTTGGTGGTACCCGACTTGCCCGCCAGATTCAGCGTGCTCGGCAGCACGTTGTACACCGATTTACCGGTACCTTCGCGCATCACCCGCTGCATGGCGTTCTGCAAGAGATAGATCGAACCCGGGTCGAAACGTTGCTGAATCTGGAACGGGTAGCGCTTGAGCGGTTCCCCTTCGGCGGTCAGTACGCTGCGAATCCCGCGCAACGGCGTGTTGAATCCGCCGCTGGCGATGGTCTGGTACATCGTCGCCACTTCGATTGGCGTCAACGCGCCAGCACCCAGGAGCATCGAAGGGAAAGCCGGCCACTCGCGGGTGACGCCCAGTTTGGTCAGGGTTTTGAAGACGTTCGGTATGCCCAGGTCCAGACCCAGCTTGGCGCTGGACAGGTTGTAGGAATGCGCCAGGCCCTGATACAGGAAAATGTTGCCGTGGGCTTTGTGATCGTAGTTCTGCGGTTTCCAGATCTGGCCGTCGGCGCCTTTCACCTGAAAAGGCTCGTCGGGAATCCAACTGGTCAGCGAATACTGCTGCGGACGCTCGAGAGCGGTGAGGTAGATGGCCGGCTTGACCAACGACCCGATCGGCCGAACGGCATCCAGCGCCCGGTTGAAACCCGCGAAACCTGCCTGGCGGCTGCCGATCAGCGCCTGGACTTCGCCGGTTTCCGGATTGGTCACGACCATGGCCGTTTCCATCTCATCCGCGCCTTTGCGGCCAGAAATTTTGGCGAAGCTTTCGCGCACGGCGGCTTCGGACTTCATCTGCAGAATCGGATCGAAGCTGGTGAATATCCGCAGGCCCTCTTCGGTCAAGTCTTCGTCGCGGTAGTCCTGACGCAACTGGCGTTTGACCAGATCGAGGAAATCCGGGAACGAGCTGTCGGCCAGCGACCCGACTTTGCTCACGCCCAGCGGCATCTTCTTCGCCGCAGCAACCACTTCAGGCGTCGCGACACCCTGTTGCTCCAGCAGATCGAGGACCAGATTGCGCCTTTCCAGCGCACGCTCCGGGTTGCGGCGCGGGTTGTAATAGGACGGCCCCTTGACCAGACCCACCAGCAAGGCGACCTGATGGAGCTTCAGTTCCGACAACGGCTGACTGAAGAAATACTGACTCGCCAGACCAAAACCATGAACGGCACGTTGACCGTCCTGGCCCACGAACACTTCGTTGAGGTAGGCCTCGAGAATCTCCTGCTTGCTGTAATGGATCTCCAGCAGAACAGCCATCATCGCTTCGGTCAGCTTGCGGGTGATGCTGCGCTCGTTGGTCAGGTAGAAGTTCTTGACCAGTTGCTGCGTCAGCGTGGATCCGCCCTGGCGCATCTGGCCAGCGGATGCGTTGATCCAGAAAGCTCGCAGGATCCCCTTTGGCGACACCCCAAAGTGATGATAGAAATCCCGATCTTCGACGGTCACCAGGGTGTCGAGCAAGTAAGGCGGCGCCTGATCGAGTTTGATCAGAATCCGGTCTTCCAGATTCTTCGGGTACAAGCCGCCGATCATCAGAGGCTCAAGCCGCGCGACAGCAAGCTTGGCGCCATTGGCGGCGGTCAGTTCCGCGACGTAATCGCCGGAGAAGCGCACATGGATCTGCTGCGCCGGGTCAGCACCTTCATAGAACTGAAAGCCGCGGGTATTGAGATCGACATTGTTTCCGTTGACTGCTGCAGCGCCCGGGCCGTTGGCCACGGCTTCGCGGCGGTAGCCCAGCGCATCGAGTTCCAGCAGGAAGTCGTCGCGTGAAAGCTTCTGGCCGACGAACAGCTCCAGTGGCCGTGCATAGACCTTAGCCGGAATGGTCCAGCGCTTGCCCGAGAATTTTTCCTGGACGATGGAATCCAGGTAAACGGCGAAGCAGCCAAGGATCACCAGCCCGACAAGACTGAGTTTCAGGGCCCAGCCCAACAGGCTGCGCAGGCGGCTGTTGCTGGGTTTGGGGGATTTTTTCGGGGTGCGGGATCGGGTCATGGCGGCGGATTATACGCACTTTCAAAGCCCCCGACAGACCACCCTTTAAGCGGTTTGCAGCAATGCCTCCAGCGGCCATAATGGCCGCCTTTCGCTACTTCTCTATCGACTTATCACCTTTCAAGGATCGTCCGTGAGCCAGACACTGATAGCCGCCCTGCAAAACCCCGCCCTGTTTCCTCACCCGGTCGAACAGTTTCAGGTCATCGAGACGCATATTTCCTGGGTGCTGCTCACCGGCCCGTACGTCTACAAGATGAAGAAGCCGGTCAATTTCGGTTTTCTGGACTTCACCAGCCTGCCGGCGCGCCAGCATTTCTGCGAGCAGGAGCTGATGCTGAACCAGCGCCTGACGAACGATCTGTACCTGGAAGTGTTGCCCATCACCGGCAGCATCGAGGCCCCGCAGTTGAATGGCGAAGGCGAAGCGATCGAGTACGTGCTGAAAATGCGCCAGTTCCCGCAGGACGGACTGCTCAGCACCTTGCAAGCCAAGGGCGAACTGACCACCGCGCACGTCGACGATATGGCCCGGCAAATCGCCGAGTTTCATCTCAAGTCGCCCAAAGTCCCAATGGAAAACCCGCTCGGCAGCGCCGACAGCGTCATGGCGCCGGTCACGCAGAATTTCGAGCAGATTCTGCCTTTCCTCAGCGAAAAATCCGACCTCATCCAGCTGGAAGCGCTGGAAGCGTGGGCCAACACCAGCTTCGAGCGTCTCAAACCGCTGATGAACCAGCGCAAGCTAGACGGTTTTGTTCGCGAATGCCACGGCGACATTCACTTGGGCAACGCCACACTGATCGATGGCAAGGTCGTGATTTTCGACTGCATCGAATTCAACGAGCCCTTCCGCATGACAGACGTCTATGCCGACATCGGCTTCCTGGCCATGGACCTTGAAGATCGCGGCCTGAAAAGCCTTTCCCGTCGGTTCGTCAGCCAGTATCTGGAGCTGACCGGCGACTGCGCAGGGCTGCAACTGCTCAATTTCTACAAAGCCTACCGCGCACTGGTCCGCGCCAAAGTGGCGCTGTTCAGCCTGAATGCCGACGCTGACCAGGTGCAGCGCGCCGCGACACTGCGCCAGTATCGCAACTACGCCAACCTGGCCGAAAGCTACAGCGCGATCCCTTCCAACTTTCTGGCCGTCACCCATGGCGTTTCCGCGGTCGGCAAAAGTCAGGTTGCGATGCGCTTGGTCGAAGCGCTCGGGGCGATCCGTCTGCGTTCAGATGTCGAGCGCAAGCGGGCATTTGCCGACCATAAAGACCTGTATTCCGCCGACGTCAGCGCTGCTACTTATCAACGCCTGAATGAGCTGGCCGGTGTTGTGCTCCGCGCAGGCTTGCCGGTGGTCATCGATGCAACCTATTTGAAGCTTGCACAGCGGCAGGCGACTGCGCAGATTGCCGAGGCGATGGGCGTTCCTTTCCTGATCATTGATTGCGCCGCGCCAAAGGCGGTTATCGAGGGTTGGCTGGCACAACGTCGGGCACAGAATCAGGACCCTTCCGACGCAACGATGGAAGTGATTGAGGCGCAGCTGGCCAGTCGCGAAGCGCTGACCGCCGACGAGATATTGCGCAGCCGGCACGTCGAGACCAACGTCAGCGGCGATCTGGACAAGCTGGTCGCGGACATCCGTCAGCATCTGCCGGGCCTGTAACACGCCAGCCAAACCAGTGGTCGAGTCGTGAAGGATATCGCTTCACGGCTCAATACTAGTGGCATTATAGTGGCGTCAGAATTCCAACAAAGGAGACGTCAGATGAACCAGCCCAAACAGCTCGACTCGCCTCTGTTCGCGCTACTGCGAAAGGACGACGTGGCCGCCTTCAACCTCGAACGGCCCAAGCAAGGCCCTGTTGATCTTTCGGCTGGGGATTTTCGTGGTCTCGACCTGCGCGAACTTAATGCCGAAGAGGTCGATTTCAGCGATGCCTACTTCAGGTCCGCAGACCTTCGTGGCGTTGACTTCCGGACAACCAGGCTCGAGGGTGCAAGCATCGCCCACGCTCAGATATCCGGGGCCTACTTCCCGCCAGAGCTGAGTGCTGACGAAATCCTCATGTCGGTCAATTTCGGTACGCGCCTGCGTTATCGCACCCGCTAACGTAATCGCAGCCGCCAAACCTCGCTCTATGCCTCGCCCCGCATGCGCCGCCGTGCCGGGCCCGTGCTCGTCTTTGCTCCTCACTTGATCCCTACCGTTCGGCGGCGCGTGCCGCATCCCACCGACGTTTCCCTGCAGACCGATTCGAGGGCATCTACGCTCAAGGGCAAGGCTCGCCTTTTCAGTTTGAGTCGAGCCTACGGAGAAGTTATTACATGGAATGACTGGAAAGGGCTGCAATCATGGACGACGAATTGTTGGGCATGAAGAATCTGGGGAGGACCTCGGTTCAATGGCTTCACGCTGCGGGTATTCACACTGTTGCTGACTTGCGGCGCCTTGGCGCTATCCAGGCCTTTCGGGCCGTCCAGGTCAGGGGCTTCCGGGTCTCTAAAGCGCTGCTGTATTCACTGGAAGGCGCGCTGTCGAATCGACCCTGGAGCGAGCTGCCCCAAGAGTACAAAGATTTCCTGAACATGGAATTGAAGAGCGCCAGTTCGAGAGCAATCGGGGAATACTAAGCTCACGCAGCGAAATAGTCTGCAGAACGGTCTTGACTTACAAATGAGAATCACTATGATTATCACATCCAGTCGCGAGACTGGCCGATAACCTGAAAGGCTCCTTGGTTCGGACTCTCAGATTATCTCCTCATCAGGCTAATCACGGTTTTTGACCCGGCTCTTTGCCGGGTCTTTTTTTGCCTGTGATTTAAGCGCCTACGCCCAAGTGGCCCAACAGATCATCCAGCAGGCTGGTCGCCCCGAGCCGCAGCCTCCCCTGTTCAAGCCAGCGTGGGCCGAATCGTGCCTTGACCAGATCCATGTGAACCCGCGCTTCGTCAAGCGTGCGCACGTTTCCGGAGACATTGATTCCTACATGCGCGCCCGACTCGGCGATAGCCGCAATCAAAATCCGGCTGGCCTGGGGCGTCGTGTTGAGGATGTGTTTCCCCGTGCTGGTTTTCAGGAAGTTGGCGCCCTCCTGAATCGCCATACAGCTTGCGCCGTGAATGACCTGCGGATCACGCAGCACGCCGGTTTCCAGCGTAACGGTCAATGCTGACCGACCGCACCTGGCTTTGCAGGCGCTGATGATGTCCGCGCCAATCTGCCTGTCCCCGCCAAGCAGAGCATGGAAGGGATAGACCAGATCGATCTCGTCGGCACCCGCGAGGATCGCCGCCTGGGTTTCCGACTCGGCGGAACTCACTGAAGGCGAACCGCTCGGAAAGTTAACCGCGGCCACGACCTTGATCTCCCGCGCATGAAGGCTGTCGAGCGTGCGCCGCGCCAGTCCCACGAATCTGGGCATGACGCAGACGGCGGCAACATACCCCACAGGTGTCAGGGCTCGATGACACAACGCGATAATCTTTTCCGGCGTGTCATCGGCATTCAACGAAGCCAATTCCATCAGGCCAACCGCCAGCTCCGCCAGTGATGCATCGGCCTCGTGCACGTCAATTGCCTCATTTATCTCGTTCATTACACACCCTCAATGCCTTTGCTTGAGGCGACGATAATCGAGAACGGCTGTGCCTGAACGGCCACAAAGACGCAAAAGAGCCGGCCTACGTGATTACAAGAATTGTCCGAAGGACATTGCCCGCACGAGGCTCGGAAATGGGGGGCAAGGTAGAGAAAAGCAGCTCATGCCGGTCGATACGAGCCCATTTCAGCGAGCGATGACCAGCGGATGTCCACGCTCGGGATGGGGCTGCACCAGAACCTCCAGACCAAATACCTGATTCAGCGCTTCAGGCGTCAGCACTTGCTCTGGTGTGCCGGATAAATGCGCGCGACCTTGATCCAGCAACAACAGGTGATCGCAATAACGGGCAGCCAGGTTCAAGTCATGCAGGATGACCATCACCGCGCCACCACGGTCGGCGAACGCGCGAACGGCCAACAGCGTGGTGTGCTGATGCAGCGGGTCGAGCGCCGATGTGGGTTCGTCCAGCAAGAGAATCTGGCCCTCCTCGCCCGGCCACACCTGAGCCAGCACGCGCGCCAGATGAACCCGCTGACGCTCGCCACCCGACAGCGTCAGATAGCTGCGACCCAGCAGGTGAAGCCCATCGGCCGCCGCAAGGGCGCGCTGGATAATTTCACCGTCGCGTTGCTGACCGCTGTCATGGGGCAAGCGGCCCATCGCGACCACTTCCTCGACCTTGAACGCGAAATTCAAAGTCGAGGCCTGCGGAAGTACAGCCAGTCGCCGCGCCCGCTCGGGGCCACGCCATTGATTCAGGGGAATGTCGTCCAGCAGCACCCGGCCGCGGGTCGGGGCAAGCTCGCCGCACAGGGCCGCCATCAGCGTACTTTTGCCGGCACCGTTGGGGCCCAGGACGCCGAGCATCTGACCAGGCGCCAATGCCAGGCCGATGTCCGCAACTACCTGTTTGCCATCACGCATAACGCCCAGGTCATTGGCGATCAACATCAACGACGCCCTCGAACCAGCAGGAAAAGAAAAAACGGTGCGCCAATGAACACGGTGACAATCCCGATCGGCAGCTCCGCCGGCGCCATCACCAGTCGGGCGAAAATGTCTGCGAAGAGCAGTAACGTTGCGCCTGCCAGCGCTGAGGCGGGAAGCACAACGCGGTGGTCCGGCCCGGTCAGCAGTCGCACCAGGTGCGGCACAATCAGACCGATGAAGCCGATCAGCCCCGCCGCTGCAACGGCGGCCCCGACACCGAGCGCGATGCACAGGATCAGCTCTCGCTTGAGGCGTTCGACCTCGATGCCCAGATGGCGCGCCTCCGATTCGCCGAGCAGCAGCGCATTGAGCGCCTTGGCCCGGCGCGGCAGCCAGAGGATCACCGCCATGCAAACCAGCAAAAGAGGCCAGAGCCGGGCATAGCTGGCACCGTTGAGCGTGCCCAGGTTCCAGAAGGTCAGTGTCCGCAGGCTGGCGTCGTCGGCCAGATACGTGAACAGGCCGATCACCGAGCCGGCCAGCGCTGTCATCGCCACACCCGCCAACAGCATAGTGCTGACGCTGGTTCGGCCACTGCGGCGTCCAAGCTGATAGACGATTGCGGTCACGCCTAGCCCACCGACGAAGGCGCAGATTGACAGAAGATACGGCTGGAACGGTTCAGGCATTCCGCCCAGGGATGCTCCGGCGACAATGGCCACCGCAGCGCCCAACGCCGCGCCACTGGAAACACCGACCAGACCGGGATCGGCGAGGGGATTGCGAAACAAACCCTGCATCGCCACGCCGGACAAGGCGAGCACTGCACCTACCGCCAATCCAAGCAAAGTGCGAGGGAGGCGGATCTGGCCCACGATCAGCTCCGCCTGTTGCAGGGTGTCCTCCGCCACAGGCACGCCCACCAGATGAAGAACCGCGCGCAAGGTGTCCATCATTGGCAGGCTGACCGGCCCGAGCGCGAGTGACAGCCATATCGCCAGCAAACAGGCCAAGCCCAGCACGATGAACAGCATTTTGGGGGCGAGATCAAGCTTCATTGAGCGTTCGAGACCCTGGCGTTGAGCGGTGCGGCGTCCGGATACAAGGCCTCTGCCAACGACTTCACGGCGTCCGGCAATCGAGGCCCAAGACCGCCCACCAATAACGTCGGATCAATCTCGATCACGCGTTTATCGCGAACGGCCGCGGTTGCCCCGAGTACCGGGTTTTCACGCAGCAATGCCTCGCGGGGCTGGACGCCGTTTTGAACCCGATCGCTGACGACCAGCACTTCAGGATTCAGCCCGCTCAGTGCCTCAGTGGAAAACACTTTGTAGCCCGTGTGGATCGCCAGGTTGCGGCCGCCAGCCTGGGTGATCAGCCAGTCGCCGACAGTACCCGCGCCAGCGACCATCGGTGCGCTGCCCGCATGGCTGACCAGCAACAGAACACCGGGCGCGGCACGCTTGAGTTGCGTCACGCGCTCATGCTCCGCCGCGAGCCGCTGGATGTATTGGTCGCCCACCTGCCGCGCCTCGCCTTCCTTGCCCAATAAAGCGCCGAGCCTTTCAAGAGTGGCCCGCAGCGCAGGCAATTCTGCATTCGCCGACAGCACCTCTACCTGCACGCCGGCCGTGCGCAGTTGCTGGATGACCGGCGGAGGCCCCATCTCTTCGGTGCCTATCAGAACCTTCGGGCGCAACGTGAGAATGCCTTCCGCCGACAATTGCCGTTGGTAACCAATGCCAGGTAACGACTTGACCGACGGCGGATGCTGGCTGGTGCTGTCCACGCCCATCAGACGCGACTCCCCGCCCAGCGCGACGATCCATTCCGTCAAGGCGCCGCCGGCGCTGACCCAACGCTGCGGCTCGGGTGAAGCGGCCGCTGCCAGGTGGGCGATAAACAGCCCTGCTACGATCGCGATCAATTGAGAGGTGAAGCGCATAAAGGGTGCGTCCTCTATATAAGGAAGGCAAAGTCGATCAACTCAGGGCGCGACTGGCTGGATTTCGTTCATCGACTGGCGGGTTTGACTGCTGGCAGAATGCGCAGCCTGCTACGGCCAAGCATTTGATAATTATTTGCATTTGAGCGTCAAGCGCCAAGGAGACCATGCTGAAATACCTGTGCGACAGCGCTGCGCTGATTGAAGGCAACAGCCTCGGGTTCGAGGTCGATGAGCTCAAGATTCTGGCCGTCCGGCGAGCGGGTCAGGTTTACGTGTACGCCAATCGGTGCCCCCATCGCGGGGTGGCGCTGGAATGGCAGGCCGATGAGTTTCTCGATGCCAGCGCCAGTCTGATCCAGTGCGCCACTCACGGTGCGCTGTTCCTGATCGAGACCGGCGAGTGCGTGGCCGGCCCTTGCGAGGGCAAATCCCTGAGGGCTATCGACTGCGGCGAGGACGCTCAGGGCATCTGGATCAACCCGGTTGCACCGGACTGAGCGGGCGCGCTTCGGTGAGGTGAATCTCAAGGCGCCGATCAAGGCGCACTTCGTCAGGGGTCAGCTCCACGCCATACGCCAGGACTTCTACCCCTGCCGCAGCCGCCTCAAGCAAGGCAGCGGCGTAGGCAGCGTCGATTTCGGCAGCGGGCCGCACGGCATCGATGCCTGTCAGGTTCACGCAATACAGCAACACCGCGCGCACGCCCTCCCGGGCCAAGGCCGCCAACTCGCGAAGGTGCTTTGCGCCGCGCTGAGTGACCGCATCGGGAAACGCAGCGACCCGGCTGTCATCAAAGCCCAGGGTCACGCTTTTGACTTCCAGGTACAGAGGGCCCTCGGGGTAATCCAGACGGAAGTCGACGCGGCTGTTTTCCTGACCGTAGGCGACTTCGCGCTTGAGCGCCGTAAACCCCGCCAACTCCGTGATCACGCCGGCCAGAAGTGCTTCTTCCACCAGCCTGTTGGCGCGCGCGGTGTTGACGCAGGCGAGCCGGCCCTGTGGTGTTTCGGTGATCTCCCAGGTACCCGGCAGCTTTCGCTTGGGGTCATTGGATCGGCTGAACCAGACCCGGCCACCCGGCATCATGCAGTTGAACATGGAGCCCGTGTTGGGGCAGTGAATCGTCAGCCGTTCGCCGCTGGCGGTCTCGATGTCGGCAAGGAAGCGCTTGTAGCGTTGAATCAGCCGGCCTTCTTCAAGGGGAGGAGAGAATCGCATCAGCCTTGCCAGCTCCGCAGGCCACGACCTATTCGCTCGACCGCCTTCTGAAGCCGAGGCAGGCTCTGGGTATAGGCGAAGCGCACATGATGGCCGGCACGGTATCGACCGAAATCCAGCCCGGGAGTAAATGCGACGTGCTCGGTTTCCAGAAAGTGATGACAGAACGCGAACGCGTCGCCGCCGAACGCGCTGATGTCTGCGTATAGATAGAAGGCACCTTCTGGCTCCACGGCAATGTTGAAGCCCAGTTCGCGCAGTGCCGGAAGCAGGAAGTCGCGACGGCGGGCAAACTCGGCACGACGTTGCTCCAGGATCTCCAGGGTCTGCGGCTCGAAACAGGCAAGTGCCGCACTTTGCGCCATGCTCGGCGCGCTGATGTAAAGATTCTGCGCCAGCTTTTCCAGATCACTGACCGCCGCCTCAGGGGCAACCAGCCAACCGAGTCGCCAACCGGTCATGCCGAAATACTTGGAAAAACTATTCAGCACGAAGGCGTCGTTATCGACCTCCAGCACGCTGCTAGCGTCCGTGCCGTAGGTAAGACCGTGATAGATCTCGTCAACCACGAGGTGGCCATCCCGTGCCTTGAGCGACGCGGAAAGCGCGGCCAGCTCATCGCGTTGCAGCAAGGTCCCGGTTGGATTGGCCGGAGAAGCCACCAGCGCACCGACGCTGTCCTCGTTCCAGTATTGAGCGACCAGATCGGCCGTCAGCTGATAACGCACGTCCGGCCCCACGGGCACCAACTGCGCGGCCCCCTCCACAAGACGCAGAAAATGCCGGTTGCACGGGTAACCCGGATCGGCCAGCAGCCAGTGCTTGCCGGGATCGACCAGCAGACTTGCCGCCAGCAGCAACGCGCCCGAACCGCCCGGCGTAATCAGAATTCTGCCCGGATCGACGTTCACGCCGTAACGCTGTGCGTAAAAGCCCGAGATCGCTTCGCGCAACTCCGGCAGACCACGGGCCGCCGTGTAACGGGTCTTGCCAGCGGCCAACGCTGCCTGACCGGCCTTGATGATCGGCTCGGCCGTGGTGAAATCCGGCTCGCCGATTTCCAGGTGGATAACGTCATGCCCCGCCGCTTGCAGTTCATTCGCCCGCGCCAGCAGCGCCATGACATGAAAGGGTTCTATGGCGCGGCTACGCGCACTGTAGGGCTGGGGCATGGGCCTTCCTTTGGTGAGGGGTGGCGAGATAATCCGCCGATTCTACTCATCCGCCCGGGCGGGCTACAGCGTTTATCAGGCTGAGCAGCAGCGACTTGAAGCCGGCAGTCCAGAAAACCGGGGGGTTATGTCGCAGGCGCTAAACTCAGCGCACTGCAAAATAGATAAAACCGGGCGCTCAGGCTGTGGTCATAGTCCACGTGCGTGCTGCGGGCCATCCTCGACAACCGGGAGTAGCGCGCTCCGATTCGATCTGGTAAGTTCGCCCGCTTGCAGCCGCAGGGCCGGCAGGTGTCGGCGATGGATCTTAACCTGTGTAATGGCTTAGAAGAGTGAGAGGCGGTCCGTTCATGCCCACCGAAGAAAAGCAAAAGAGCACCCCGGCAATCAGTGGTTTCGAACCTTACGTCGCGACGAAGGGTGAGGAATACATGGGCGACCCCATGCGCAAGCACTTCACCAAGATCCTGTCCAAGTGGAAACAGGAGTTGATGGTAGAAGTTGACCGCACGGTTGTTCACATGAAGGACGAGGCGGCTAATTTTCCTGATCCTGCAGACCGTGCAAGCCAGGAAGAAGAATTCGCGCTGGAACTGCGCGCCCGCGATCGTGAGCGCAAGTTGATCAAGAAGATCGACAAGACGCTGCAGCTGATTCAGGACAAGGAATACGGCTGGTGCGAATCGTGCGGCGTCGAGATCGGCATCAAGCGACTTGAAGCCCGCCCAACGGCCGACATGTGCGTCGACTGCAAAAGCCTCGCTGAAATCAAGGAAAAGCAGGTCGGTAAGTGATCCTGTTGATCCAGTAGAAAAGGACGCCTCGGCGTCCTTTTTTGTTTCCCGGTACTGATCGCCCAAACACGCGACGGTGTGGGCTGGAAAGCGCCATAAGGGGACGTCGCGCTTTCCCACACGACACGACACGTCGTCCGGTATTTCGTACGTTTTATTTCCAGTACCATCAGCGCCCATGAAAACCCCTTCCTATATAGGGCGCTTTGCGCCGACCCCCAGCGGTTATCTGCACTTCGGCTCTCTGGTCGCGGCGCTGGCCTCCTATCTCGACGCCCGCTCCGTCGGCGGAACATGGCTGATGCGCATGGAGGATCTCGACCCTCCCCGCGAGGTTCCGGGTGCCCAGGCAGGGATACTCCAGACGCTTGAAGCCTACGGATTCGAATGGGACGGTGAACTGGTGAGGCAAAGCGACCGGCATGAGGCTTACCAGGCGATCATCCATCGGTGGTTCAGCCACGGCCTCGCTTACGCCTGCACCTGTTCGCGCAAACAACTGGAAGGCTACAACGGCATTTATCCGGGTTTTTGCCGGAATGCGGGGCACTCATCCGAGGACGCGGCCATACGGATTCGGGTACCTGAGCTGGAATACCGCTTCGAAGACCGGGTGCAAGGCGAGTTTCGTCAACACCTAGGACGCGACTCGGGTGATTTCATCATTCGTCGCCGGGACGGCTTTTACGCCTATCAACTGGCGGTTGTCCTCGACGACGGCTGGCAAGGCGTAACCGACATCGTGCGCGGCGCTGATCTGCTCGACTCCACGCCACGTCAGCTGTATCTGCAAGAACTGCTGGGCCTGCCGCAACCGCGCTACCTTCATGTGCCGCTGATCACCCAACCCGACGGCCATAAACTGGGTAAATCCTACCGCTCGCCGCCACTGCCGCCCGATCAGGCCACGCCGTTGCTGCTACGGGGTTTACGTGCCCTGGGGCAAAAGACGCCGGCTGAACTGGACGCCGCTACGCCCCGGGAGGTGCTGGATTGGGCCATTGTGCACTGGGATGCCGATTCGATCCCCCGCCTGGGCGCAATCGAGGAAGCTCGAATAGACTGAGCTCGCTCGGCCGATTCATAGGGAGCCAGCACAAAGCTGGCGGAAACGTCGCTTGCAGCCCCATCGCCATCCGTTACCATGCCGCTCCGTCATCGTCCGGTCAGTCAACCTGGGAGGCCAAATGTACATTTATCGATTGGTCCTGCTGCTGGTGGTGGGCATCTATCTGTTTTCCCCGGCCATCATGGACTGGTGGATCGACGCTACGGGCGCCTGGTACAGGCCGTACATGCTGTGGCTGATCCTGATTGTCGTGACCTTCATTCTGCAGAGCCAACGAGATGCCGATGAGCTTTAGCCTGACCCAGATGATTCTGGTCAGTGCCGCCTACCTGACGGTGCTGTTCGGCGTTGCCTGGATCAGCGAACGTGGCCTGATCCCGCGCTGGATCATCCGTCACCCCCTGACCTACACGCTGTCACTCGGCGTCTACGCCAGTGCGTGGGCGTTTTACGGCACGGTGGGGCTGGCTTACGAATACGGCTACGGTTTTCTGTCGAGTTACCTAGGGGTGTCCGGCGCGTTCCTGCTCGCCCCCGTCCTCCTCTACCCCATTCTCAAAATCACCCGCACCTACCAACTCTCGTCATTGGCCGATCTGTTTGCGTTCCGCTTTCGCAGCACCTGGGCGGGCGCACTGACAACCATCTTCATGCTGATCGGCGTCTTGCCGTTGCTGGCACTGCAGATCCAGGCCGTGGCGGACTCCATCGGCATTCTCACCCGGGAACCCGTACGCAACTACGTGGCCTTCGCGTTCTGCGTACTGATTACGCTGTTCACCATCTTCTTCGGCTCGCGCCACATCGCCACGCGGGAAAAACACGAAGGGCTGGTCTTCGCCATCGCCTTCGAGTCGGTCATCAAGCTTGTGGCCATCGGCGGCATCGGTCTCTATGCGCTGTATGGCGTGTTTGATGGGCCGCAGAGCCTTGAACAATGGCTGCTGCAAAATCAGAGCGCACTGGCGGCGTTGCACACGCCATTGCAGGAAGGGCCGTGGCGAACGCTGCTGCTGGTGTTCTTCGCCTCGGCCATCGTGATGCCGCACATGTATCACATGACCTTCACCGAAAACCTCAATCCGCGCTCGCTGGTCAGCGCCAGCTGGGGTTTGCCCCTGTTTCTGCTGCTGATGAGTCTGGCGGTACCTCTGGTGCTGTGGGCCGGTTTGAAACTGGGCGCCACCACCAGTCCTGAATACTTCACTCTGGGCATTGGCATTGCCGCCCACAGCAAGACCCTTGCCTTGCTCGGCTACATCGGCGGGCTTTCCGCGGCGAGCGGGCTGATCATCGTCACCACGCTGGCGCTGTCCGGCATGGCACTGAACCACCTGGTGCTGCCGCTTTACCAGCCGCCTGCCGAAGGCAATATCTACCGCTGGCTGAAGTGGACCCGGCGCGGCCTTATTGTCGCGATCATCATGGCCGGCTTTGGCTTCTATCTGTTGCTGGGCGCCAAGCAGAATCTGGCGAACCTGGGCATTGTCGCGTTCGTGGCAACGCTGCAATTCCTGCCCGGGGTGCTCTCGGTGCTCTACTGGCCGGCCGCCAACCGACGCGGTTTCATGGCCGGTCTCATCGCTGGCATAGCGGTCTGGACCGTCAGCATGTTGCTGCCGCTGATCGGCGACTTCCAGGGGTTCTACATCCCGCTGCTGAACATGATTTACGTGCTGGATGACACCAGCTGGCACATGGCAGCGATCGCCTCTCTGGCGGCCAACGTGCTGGTGTTCACCCTGATTTCACTGTTCAGCAATCCCAGCCCCGAAGAGGCAAGTGCCGCCGAGGCTTGCGCAGTGGACAACGTTCGCCGCCCACAGCGTCGCGAACTGCACGCGGCCTCCCCTCAGGAGTTCGCCACTCAATTGGCCAAGCCCTTGGGCGCGAAGGCTGCGCAGAAGGAAGTCGAACAGGCGCTGCGGGATCTGTATCTGCCGTTCGACGAGCGCCGACCTTATGCGCTGCGGCGTTTGCGCGACCGTATCGAAGCCAACCTTTCCGGGCTGATGGGTCCCAGTGTTGCGCAGGACATGGTCGAGACATTTCTGCCTTACAAGTCCGGCAGTGAGAACTACGTCACCGAAGACATCCACTTCATCGAAAGCCGCCTTGAGGATTACCACTCCCGCCTCACCGGCCTGGCGGCCGAGCTCGACGCCCTGCGCCGTTATCATCGCCAGACCCTGCAAGAGCTGCCGATGGGGGTGTGCTCCCTGGCCAAGGATCAGGAGATCCTGATGTGGAACAAGGCCATGGAAGAGCTGACCGGCATCGGCGCTCAGCGCGTCGTCGGGTCACGGCTCGAGACCATCGTCGATCCCTGGAAGCAGCTGCTGCTGGGTTTCATCAACGTCCCTGACGAGCACTTGCACAAGCAGCGCCTGGGCCTCGACGGTCAGACTCGCTGGCTCAACCTGCACAAGGCCGCCATCGACGAGCCGCTTGCGCCGGGTAACAGCGGGCTGGTGATTCTGGTTGAAGACCTGACCGACACCCAGATGCTTGAAGACAAGCTGGTGCACTCCGAACGACTTGCGAGCATTGGCCGACTGGCCGCCGGTGTTGCCCACGAAATCGGCAACCCGATCACCGGCATTGCCTGCCTGGCGCAGAACCTGCGCGAAGAACGCGAAGAAGACAGCGAGCTGACGGAAATCAGCAGCCAGATCATCGAGCAGACCAAGCGCGTTTCCCGCATCGTGCAGTCACTGATGAGCTTCGCCCACGCCGGCGGACATCAACACGCCGACGAACCGGTGTGCCTGGCAGAGGTGGCGCAGGATGCCATTGGTCTGCTGGCGCTGAACCGGCGCAATTTCGAAGTGCAGTTCTATAACCTGTGCAACCCGAACCACTGGGTGGAAGGCGATCCACAACGTCTCGCACAGGTTTTGATCAATCTGCTGTCAAACGCCCGCGACGCATCGCCCGCCGGCAGTGCGGTACGGGTGAAAAGCGAAGCCTCCGAACACACGGTCGATCTGATCGTCGAAGACGAAGGCAGTGGCATTCCGAAAGCCATCATGGACCGCCTGTTCGAACCTTTCTTCACCACCAAGGATCCGGGCGAAGGAACAGGACTGGGGCTCGCGCTGGTCTATTCCATCGTTGAAGAGCATTATGGACAAATCACCATCGACAGCCCGGCTGACCCCGAGCACCAACGCGGAACCCGAATTCGGGTGACCTTACCGCGACATGTCGAAGCGACGTCCGCCGTGAACTGAGACCGTCGAGAGAACCGAATCAATGCCTCACATTTTGATCGTGGAAGACGAAACCATCATCCGCTCCGCCCTGCGTCGACTGTTGGAACGTAATCAGTACCAGGTCAGCGAAGCCGGATCCGTGCAGGAAGCTCAGGAACGTTTCAGCATCCCGTCGTTTGACCTGATCGTCAGCGATTTGCGTCTGCCCGGCGCGCCCGGCACAGAGCTGATCAAGCTCGGCCAAGGCAAGCCCGTGCTGATCATGACCAGTTACGCCAGCCTGCGCTCGGCCGTGGACTCGATGAAAATGGGCGCGGTGGATTACATCGCCAAACCCTTCGACCATGACGAAATGCTGCAGGCCGTCTCGCGCATCCTGCGCGATCGCCAGACACTGCAAAGCATGCAGGCTGAACGCGCTGCCACCGGCAAGACTTCGCCCGGTGACAAAGCCGGCCCGGACAACAGCAACGGCGAGATCGGCATTATCGGCTCGTGCCCGCCGATGCAGGACATGTACAGCAAGATTCGCAAAGTCGCGCCGACTGACTCCAACGTGCTGATTCAGGGCGAGTCCGGTACGGGTAAGGAGCTGGTAGCGCGCGCGCTGCACAACCTGTCGCGTCGGGCCAAGGCCCCGATGATTTCGGTCAACTGCGCAGCGATTCCGGAATCCCTCATCGAATCCGAGCTGTTCGGTCACGAAAAAGGGGCGTTCACCGGTGCCAGCGCCGGTCGCGCCGGTCTCGTTGAAGCGGCTGATGGCGGCACCCTGTTTCTCGACGAAATCGGCGAACTCCCGCTGGAAGCTCAGGCAAGACTTCTACGCGTACTGCAAGAAGGCGAAATTCGCCGTGTCGGCTCGGTGCAGTCGCAGAAAGTCGACGTGCGCCTGATTGCAGCGACTCACCGCGACCTCAAGAGCCTGGCCAAAGTCGGCCAGTTCCGCGAAGACCTGTACTACCGCCTCCACGTGATCGCGCTGAAACTTCCCGCATTGCGTGAGCGCGGCGCGGACGTCAATGAAATCGCCAATGCGTTTCTGGCGCGGCAAAGCCTCAAGGCCGGCCGTAATGACCTGCGTTTTGCACCGGATGCCGAGCAAGCGATTCGACACTATTCGTGGCCGGGTAACGTGCGGGAGCTGGAGAATGCAGTCGAGCGCGCGGTGATCCTGTGCGAAAGCCCGGACATTTCTGCAGAGCTGCTGGGCATCGATATCGAGCTCAGCGACCTCGACGTCAATGAGTTCATCGGCCTTGCACCGCAGACGTCAGGCTCGTCGAGTTCCACGGCTGGCGAGCCAACCGAAGACTTGTCGCTGGAGGACTATTTCCAGCACTTCGTTCTGGAGCATCAGGACCACATGACGGAAACCGAGCTGGCTCGCAAGCTGGGTGTCAGCCGCAAGTGTCTGTGGGAGCGTCGCCAACGCCTGGGCATTCCGCGACGCAAGACCGGAGTGGCCAGCGAAACGTGAGTATCCCTGCGCGGGCTCTGGCACGCGGGTTACGGGTGATGTGAAAAAACTGTTACCTCGTAAAAGGGTGACGTAACAAATCCGGGGCGTACGGTAACGAACCCCCGGTTTTTTTTCGCCCGTGCAAAATAGCGTCAATTTGCCACACCCTTGAATTCAGCGGCGTGTAGCGCGTTTTTCCAAAGTTGGCACAGGTACTGCTATAGGTATTCGTACAAGAACAACAAAAATCAGTCACCCGCTACATCAACATAATAAAAACAAGACGAATCGACTCACGCATAACAAGAACAACACGGCGGAGGCGCAGCTAACTGATTCTTTTGGAGAGGCGTTGCATTTGGGACTTGTCCCGCAACCAGGCCGAGAACAACAAAAACTACCCTTAGGTAGAGCCTGAACTGGTTGGATCGGTAGATCACTGCTGCACAGCGACCAAAGCAATCCGTTTGCTCTTGACTCCCGATTGGGAGGTTTCACTGGCGAAAGCCGTGAATTGGGCGGTTAACAACAATAAAAAGCCCATCAGACAATAAAAATAAGAGCACGCACTTTGGGGGAGCTTCGGCTCCCCCAGTAGCATCTGCGATAAACCCTTCCCCGCTCGACACCCCGCACCAAGCCCACAGCCAGCCCCGCATGCCCCCATCGCGCTGCCTCCTACACCATCCCTCGACTAAATGCTAGAATCCCCGCCCATCGTGCGGTCACTCTTCGAAATTGGCCGAATATTCCTTCAAACAGTGCCTCCCATGCTGAAGAAGCTGTTCCAGTCATTCCGTTCCCCACTGCGCAAGCCGCAGCAACATGTGCGCACAACGCCTGAAGTGCTCAGCAGCAGCCAGCATTCGTTGCAACGCAATCAATTCAGCCGCTATGCGGTAAACATCGTCGAGCGCCTGCAGACCGCCGGCTACCAGGCCTATCTGGTTGGCGGCTGCGTTCGCGACATGATGCTCGGCATCACGCCCAAGGACTTCGACGTCGCCACCAGCGCCACGCCCGAGCAGATTCGCGCCGAATTTCGCAACGCCCGTATCATCGGCCGCCGCTTCAAGCTGGTTCACATCCATTTCGGCCGTGAAATCATTGAAGTCGCCACCTTCCGCGCCAATCACCCGATCGACGACGAAGATGAAGACAGCAACCAGTCTTCACGCAACGAGAGCGGGCGCATTCTGCGTGACAACGTCTACGGCACTCTCGAAGACGACGCCCAGCGTCGGGACTTCACGATCAACGCCCTGTATTACGATCCGGTCACCGAACGCGTCCTCGATTACGCCAATGGCGTTCACGACATCCGCAATCGCCTGATTCGCCTGATCGGTGACCCCCAGCAGCGTTACAAGGAAGACCCGGTGCGCATGCTGCGGGCCGTGCGCTTCGCCGCCAAGCTGGATTTCGGCATCGAGAAGCACAGCGCCACGCCCATTCGCCCGTTGGCGCCCATGCTGCGCGACATCCCTTCGGCGCGTCTGTTTGAAGAAGTCCTGAAGCTGTTCCTCTCCGGTTACGCCGAGGCGACGTTCGAGATGCTCGTTGATCTTGAACTGTTCGAGCCGCTGCTCCCGGCCAGCTCCAAAGCGCTGGAACACAACCCGACTTACACCCACACGCTGATCAGCGAGGCGTTGGCCAATACCGATCTGCGCATCAAGCAGAACAAACCGGTCACGCCGGCGTTCCTGTTTGCCGCATTGTTGTGGCCTGCCCTGCCCGCTCGCGTGTTGCGTCTGCAAGAGCGCGGCATGCCGCCGATCCCGGCCATGCAGGAAGCGGCTCACGAGCTGATCACCGAACAATGCCAGCGGATCGCGATTCCGAAACGCTTTACCATGCCGATCCGCGAGATCTGGGACATGCAGGAACGTCTGCCGCGCCGCTCGGGCAAACGCGCCGATCTGCTGCTGGAAAACCCGCGTTTCCGTGCCGGCTACGACTTCCTGTTGCTGCGCGAATCCGCTGGCGAAGAGACCGACGGCCTGGGTGAATGGTGGACGGACTACCAGGACGCCGATGATTCCGGACGCCGCGACATGATTCGTGACCTGGGCAGCAAGCCCGACGCGACCGGCCAGGGCCCGCGCAAACGTCGTCGCAGCAGCAGCGGCAAGCGTAAACGCGCCGGCGTCGACGGGGCGGAATAACAGCCGATGATCGAGCGCGTTTACGTCGGCCTGGGTAGCAACCTGGCCGACCCCGCCGAACAGTTGCGCGAAGCAATCAAGGCCATGGCGCTGTTGCCGCAAAGCAGCCTGTCAGGCTTTTCCTCTTTTTATGTCAGCGACTCGCTGTTACCGGGTCAGCCGCGTTACACCAATGCCGTCGCGGCCCTCGACACCTCGCTGCCGCCGCTCGCGCTGCTCGACGCCTTGCAAGGGATCGAAAACGATCAGGGCCGCGAGCGCCTCGAACGGTGGGGGCCGCGCACGCTGGACCTCGACATCCTGCTGTTCGGCGATCGCCTTATCGATGAGCCGAGGCTGAAGGTGCCGCATTATCAAATGCAGGTGCGCGCGTTTGTGCTGTACCCACTGGCCGAGCTGGCGCCGGGGATCACCCTCGCGGATGGCCGCGCGCTGAATGATTTGCTTGCCCAGTGCCCGTTCGAAGGCCTGGAGCGATTGCCGAGCTGACGCCGTTCTGCGGGCACGTTGAAACCGGCAACACCCGGAATTGACTTCCCGCCCCCTCCTCACGAAGATAAGCGTCCCAAAGCCGGACGACCGGCCAAAAGGCGCGGATCAGGCCGTTGCAAACATCGCGAAACGACGATGTGCCTGCCTCCCAAGATGAATCACGCGTTGCTCGCCGCAGTATTCACAGCGCCTGAATGAGGACTTTCCATGCCCGATATCACCGTTACGTCCCTGCTGGCTCTTAAGCAAAAAGGTGAAAAAATCACCATGCTGACCTGCTACGACGCGACTTTTGCCCACACCGCCAGCCAGGCCGGCGTGGAAGTGCTGCTGGTCGGCGACTCGCTAGGCATGGTCCTTCAGGGCCACGACAGCACGCTGCCCGTCACCACCGCTGAGATGGCGTACCACGTGGCCGGCGTCAAACGCGGCAACCAGGGCGCGCTGATTCTGGTGGATCTGCCGTTCATGTCCTACGCCACGCACGAGCAGACCTTTGCCAACAGCGCCACGCTGATGCAAGCGGGCGCGCACATGGTCAAGATCGAGGGCGCGGCGTGGCTCGCCGACTCGATCCGGCTGCTCGCTGAACGCGGCGTTCCCGTCTGTGCACACATGGGCCTGACGCCTCAGGCGGTCAACGTGCTGGGCGGCTATAAAGTGCAGGGGCGTCTGGAGTCGCAGGCGCGGCAGATGCGGGCCGACGCGGTTACCCTTGAGCAGGCCGGCGCCGCGATGATTCTGCTGGAGTGCGTGCCGAGCGAACTGGCCCAGGAAATCACCCATGCCGTGAAGATTCCGGTGATCGGGATTGGCGCCGGCAGCGCCACAGACGGCCAGGTGCTGGTGCTTCATGACATGCTCGGCCTGTCGATCTCCGGTCGTGTGCCCAAGTTCGTGAAGAATTTCATGGCCGGTCAGCCGGACATCCAGTCAGCGATCGCCGCTTACGTCAGCGCGGTCAAAGACGTTAGCTTCCCCGCCCCAGAACACGGATTCTCGGCATGAACACAGTTAAAACCGTTCGCGAATTGCGCGCCGTCGTCGCCCGCGCACGCAGCGAAGGCAAGCGCATCGCCCTGGTGCCCACCATGGGCAACCTGCACAGCGGCCATATCGCGCTAATCACCAAAGCCGTTCAACGGGCTGATTTCGTGATCGCCAGCATCTTCGTCAACCCGCTTCAGTTCGGTCCCAACGAAGACCTCGCGTCGTATCCGCGCACACTCGCCGCCGATCAGGAGCAATTGCTTCAAGCCGGTTGCCATCTGCTGTTTACGCCGACGGTTGAAGAAATGTACCCCCATGGCATGGCCGATCAGACCATCGTGCGCGTGCCGGTGGTGTCCGAAGGCCTGTGTGGCGGCAGCCGTCCTGGCCATTTCGACGGCGTATCGACGGTGGTCAGCAAGCTGTTCAACATGGTGCAGCCAGACATCGCGATTTTCGGTCAGAAGGATTTCCAGCAACTGGCCGTCGTCAATGCCCTGGTGCGTGACCTGAACATGCCCATTCAAATCATCGGCGAACCCACCGTGCGTGCCGCCGATGGCCTGGCCCTGTCGTCGCGCAATGGCTACCTGACTGAAGACCAGCGCGCTGCGGCGCCTGCCTTGTACCGCGTCATCAAGCAGATCGGCACGGCATTGCAGAATGGCGAGCAGGATCATCAGCAGTTGATCAGCGATGGCGTCAAGGCGCTCGAAGCAGCGGGTTTCCGTCCTGATTATCTTGAGATTCGCCATGCAGTCAGCCTGCGTCCTGCGACCCCGGATGATCATGATCTGGTTGTGCTGGGCGCGGCGTTCATGGGCAAGACGCGCCTGATCGACAACCTGCATCTGGTCAAGGAATAACCTGCACAACCAGCTCGAGGACGCGCCCGGTCACGTGTAAAGCAAAAGTCACGTGATTGGAGGGCCATCTGCGCCTATGCTCAGTGCGCGAAACCGATTGTGCAGCGCAGGCGTTGGCCTTCGCAGGGCGCTGGCGATGAACTTAGCCAGACCCGTAATGCCATACCGATACAGTTCGTGTCAGACCAGCAACTCTACTCTGTGAGAAAAAGTACCGAGCAAAGGTAAAGCAAGGCGCAGACATCGGCGTTGCCGGGGACTAGTCTCTGACGCACCCACGAATTCATGTCCAATCCTGCTTTTCAGTGTCCAAAAGGCAGTTCAAGTACAAGGAAACCCGCAGCGATGGCGTACTACCGCACTCCTCATGACGTCACTACCCTGCCCGCCTGGCAGGCGCTCAAAGATCACCGTGAAGCGATGCAGAATTTCAGCATGCGCGAAGCGTTCAACGCAGACCCGAAGCGTTTCAACGAATTCACCCTCAGCAGTGCCGGTCTGTTTCTCGACTACTCGAAGAACCTGATCACTGCCGAGACCCGTCAGTTGCTGGTCAATCTGGCCAATGAAGTCGGCCTGAAAGAAGCCATCAAGGCGCAATACGACGGCGAACTGGTCAACGCTTCGGAAGGTCGTCCGGCGCTGCACACCGCGCTGCGTCGTCCGGTGGGCGACAAGCTGCTGGTCAACGGCGTGAACGTGATGCCGGAAGTGCACAAGGTGCTGAACCAGATCACTGATCTGGTCGGGCGCATCCACGACGGTCTGTGGCGCGGCTACACCGAAAAGCCGATCACCGACGTGGTCAATATCGGCATCGGCGGCTCGTTCCTGGGTCCGGAGCTGGTGTCCGAGGCGCTGCTGTCCTACGCGCAGAAAGGCGTTCGCTGTCATTACCTGGCGAACATCGACGGCACCGAGTTGCACGAGCTGACTCAGAAGCTGCGCGCCGAAACCACGCTGTTCATCGTTTCGTCCAAGACCTTCACCACCCTCGAAACCCTGAAGAACGCCACCGCTGCCCGCGCCTGGTACCTCGCTCAGGGCGGGTCCGAAGCCGAGCTGTATCGCCACTTCATCGCGGTGTCGAGCAACAACGCCGCGGCGGTTGCGTTCGGCATTCGTGAAGAGAATATCTTCCCGATGTGGGACTGGGTCGGCGGCCGTTACTCGCTGTGGTCGGCCATCGGCCTGCCTATCGCGCTGGCGATCGGCATGTCCAACTTCAAGGAGCTGTTGTCCGGCGCCTACACCATGGATCAGCACTTCCAGAACGCCGAGTTCGAAGAGAACATGCCGGTGCTGCTGGGCTTGCTGGGTATCTGGTATGGCAACTTCTGGGGCGCGCAAAGTCACGCGATCCTGCCGTACGACCATTACCTGCGCAACATCACCAAGCACCTGCAACAGCTGGACATGGAATCCAACGGCAAGAGCGTTCGCCAGGACGGCGTGCCGGTCAAAACCGACACGGGCCCGGTCATCTGGGGTGGCGTCGGCGCGAACGGCCAGCATGCTTACCACCAGCTGCTGCACCAAGGCACCCAGATGATCCCGGCCGACTTCATTGTGCCGATCGTCAGCTTCAACCCGGTGTCCGACCACCACCAGTGGCTGTACGCCAACTGCCTGTCCCAGAGTCAGGCGTTGATGCAGGGTAAAACCCGCCCCGAAGCCGAAGCCGAACTGCGCGCCAAGGGCGTACCGGAAGAGGAAGTGCAGCGTGTCGCGCCGCACAAGGTCATTCCGGGCAATCGTCCGAGCAACACCATTGTCGTCGAGCGCATCAGCCCTCGCCGCCTGGGCGCACTGGTCGCGATGTACGAGCATAAAGTGTTCGTGCAAAGCGTGGTCTGGGGCACGAATGCCTTCGACCAGTGGGGTGTTGAACTGGGCAAGGAGCTGGGCAAAGGCGTTTACAGCCGCCTCGTCGGCACCGACGAAACGGTCGCTGAAGACGCTTCGACCCAAGGCCTGATCAACTACTTCCGCGGTCGTCACCGCGGCTGATCTGCCATCCTGAAAAACCTCGAAACCCGCTGTCTCGCAAGAGGCAGCGGGTTTCGTGCGTCTGGGTGCCTCAGTCTTCTATGTCGGGAAGCACGGTCGGGTCGAGTTGAACGGTGTGCTGCGCCGGGTTGCGCACGCAGAGGAACTGATCGTCACGCGGCCCTTCCTTCGGGCCGACGCGGCGCAGGTGCATCAACGATCCGCACCAGGGGCATTGCGCGGTGAGACGATTCACCCTCAGACGCCCCGCCTGGCTGATTTCAAGATAGTGCCGGGAGCCGAAGAAGTGCTCGAATTTGCGTCGACGAAGCACGGCTGACATTGCGACGGCCATGACTGCGACGATGAACGAAAACATGAACAAGGTTGACCACGAGCTCTGCCCGCCCAAGGCCGGCTGGAACAGGGTGAAGTACAGCCCGATCAGGCTGGCAAGACCGGTGATGTAGCCGAAGACCGACACGTTATGACTGTCGAGGCTGCGCCCGCCAAACGCCGGATGGCGCTCAATGTGCAATTGCTCGGGTGTAAACGTGGGTCGCTCGTTTTGACTGATATTTACGTGGGCGCCACGAAAATCGCCGACGCCGGCGTTCAGGCTGTTGTCGCCGCTTTGAGTGCCATGGTTATCGTTGGACAAAAGGGGGCTCCTGAAGCATCACCGCTGGAATGGCCGGCGATTGTCACTGCGTTCACAGGTGCCGGACATCAGCCCGATCCTGAACCTGGGTGGGAATCAGAGACACTTGCTGTCATACATTTCCGAAGGAGAAAGCTCGGGGCTTCATCTGAGCAGTCACCACACAACCAGGCGATAAAGGGCTTAAATTATCATCGTCATTCATGCAACCATGCTCTCCCTTGATCCGGCTGCCCGTTCTGTTTCCTACATCCCATCACGCCCGGGCCGGCGCCGCGTCGCACACTTCTGAGGATTCGCACATGCAAGACGTCGTAATCGTTGCCGCTACCCGCACCGCGGTGGGCAGTTTCCAGGGTTCGCTGGCGAATATTCCTGCGGTGGATCTCGGCGCTGCCGTCATCCGTCAACTGCTGGCGCAGACCGGTCTGGACGGTGCGCAGGTCGATGAGGTGATCATGGGCCAGGTGCTGACGGCGGGGGCCGGGCAGAATCCTGCACGTCAGGCCGCGATCAAGGCGGGGTTGCCGTTCACGGTGCCGGCCATGACGCTGAACAAGGTCTGCGGTTCGGGGCTCAAGGCGCTGCATCTTGGGACTCAGGCGATTCGCTGCGGCGATGCGGAAGTGATCATCGCCGGCGGCCAGGAAAACATGAGCCTGTCCAACTATGTGATGCCGGGTGCGCGAACCGGTCTGCGTATGGGCCACGCGACGATGGTCGACACGATGATCAGCGACGGCCTCTGGGATGCGTTCAACGATTACCACATGGGCATCACGGCCGAGAACCTGGCCGATAAATACGACATCAGCCGTGAGGCGCAGGATGCATTTGCTGCTGCGTCGCAGCAGAAGGCCGCCGCAGCCATCGAGGCCGGGCGCTTCGTGGATGAAATCACCCCGATCCTGATCCCGCAGCGCAAAGGCGATCCGCTGTCCTTCGCCACCGACGAGCAGCCACGCGCAGGCACGACTGCTGAATCCCTGGGCAAGCTCAAGCCGGCCTTCAAAAAGGACGGTTCGGTCACGGCGGGCAATGCGTCGTCGCTGAACGACGGTGCGGCAGCGGTCATTCTGATGAGTGCCCGCAAAGCAGAAGAACTGGGCTTGCCGGTGCTGGCGCGGATTGCCGCTTACGCGAACGCCGGCGTTGACCCGGCGATCATGGGCATCGGCCCGGTGAGCGCCATCCGCCGCTGCCTGGACAAGGCGGGCTGGTCGCTGGACGAGCTGGATCTGATCGAAGCCAACGAAGCCTTTGCCGCGCAGTCATTGTCGGTTGGCAAAGAGCTGGGCTGGGACATGAACAAGGTCAACGTCAACGGCGGCGCCATCGCCATCGGCCACCCGATCGGCGCGTCGGGCTGCCGCGTGCTGGTGACCCTGCTGCACGAAATGATCAAGCGCGACGCGAAAAAAGGCCTGGCGACGCTGTGCATTGGCGGCGGACAAGGCGTGGCGCTGGCGTTGGCCCGTTAACAAGGGCGAATCCAACCCCCCTCCTTGCCCGGGGGAGCAGGAGCGTGGCTTGTCCCGCGATCTGGCGCGCAGCGGCAGTAAATCGGTGTCTGAGCTGCATCGGGCGGGAACAGGTCGTTGAGTTGCACGGCTGCTTCGCAGCCGATCGCGGGACAAGCCACGCTCCTACAGTCTCCGGTCAGAATTCAAGCAACTCAGCGCCATCTGACCTTCACTGCCAGCCAAACTTGCGCACATAGAACCCTTTCACCGCCTGGGTCAGCGCCACGTACGCGATCAGGATCACCGGCAGGATGGCGAAGTACAGCGGTGGCAGCGCCTGCAACTTGAAGTAGTGCGCCAGCGGGCCCATCGGCAGGAAAATGCCCACGGCCATGATCACCCCGGTCATCACCATCAACGGCATCGCCGCGCGGCTTTGCAGGAAAGGGATTTTCGGCGTGCGGATCATGTGCACGATCAGCGTCTGCGTCAGCAGGCCCACAACAAACCAGCCCGACTGAAACAGCGTCTGATGCTCAGGCGTGTTGGCGCCGAACACGTACCACATGACCGCAAAGGTGGTGATGTCGAAGATCGAGCTGATCGGCCCGAAAAACAGCATGAAGCGGCCCACATCCGCGGGCTGCCAGCGCTGGGGCTTTTTCAGCAATTCCTCATCGACGTTATCGAACGGGATGGCGATCTGGGAAATGTCATACAGCAGGTTTTGCACCAGCAGGTGCATCGGCAGCATCGGCAGGAACGGAATGAACGCACTGGCGACCAGCACCGAGAACACGTTGCCGAAGTTCGAGCTGGCCGTCATCTTGATGTACTTGAGCATGTTGGCGAAGGTCCGGCGCCCTTCCAGCACACCCTCCTCCAGCACCATCAGGCTCTTCTCCAGCAGAATGATGTCGGCGGCTTCCTTGGCGATGTCCACCGCAGTGTCCACGGAAATACCGATGTCGGCCGTGCGCAGCGCAGGCGCGTCGTTGATGCCATCGCCCATGAAACCTACCACGTGCCCGTTGGCCTTGAGCAGCCGAACGATGCGCTCCTTGTGGGAAGGCGTCAGCTTGGCAAACACGTTGGTGGTCTCGACCGCGACCGCCAGCTCAGCGTCGCTCATGCGTTCGATATCACCCCCCAGCAGCAGGCCCTGACGCTCCAGCCCGACTTCGCGGCAGATCTTCGCGGTGACGCGCTCGTTGTCGCCGGTCAGCACTTTCACCGCCACGCCGTGCTCGGCCAGCGCTTTAAGCGCCGGTGCCGTGCTTTCCTTCGGTGGATCGAGAAACGCCACATAACCGATCAGGGTCAGGTCGCTTTCGTCAGCCAGGCCGTAGGTGTCGCGGCCTGCCTCCATAGGACGCGCGGCGACGGCCACCACGCGCAGACCTTCTTCGTTGAACGCAGCGGTGACGCTCAGAATGCGCTCGAGCAGTTCAGGCGTCAGCGCTTCTTCGGCATCGCCGTGGCGCACGCGGTTGCACACGCCCAGCACTTCTTCCAGCGCGCCTTTGCAGATCAGCAGATGCGGCTCGCGCTGCTGTTGCACCACCACCGACATGCGCCGGCGATTGAAGTCAAAGGGGACCTCATCGACCTTGCTGAACGCGGTGCCGACTTGCAGCTCGCGGTGAATCTCGACGTGCTCAAGCACCGCGACGTCCAGCAGGTTTTTCAGGCCGGTCTGGTAGTAGCTGTTGAGGTAGGCCATTTCCAGAACGTCGTCGGACTCGTCGCCCCAGACGTCGACATGGCGTGCGAGAAAAATCTTGTCCTGGGTCAGCGTGCCGGTCTTGTCGGTGCACAGCACGTCCATGGCGCCGAAATTCTGGATGGCGTCGAGGCGCTTGACGATGACTTTCTTGCGCGACAGAAACACCGCGCCCTTGGCCAGCGTCGAGGTGACGATCATCGGCAGCATTTCCGGCGTCAGGCCGACAGCGATGGACAGCGCGAACAGCAACGCCTCCATCCAGTCGCCCTTGGTGAAGCCGTTGATGAACAGCACCAGCGGCGCCATCACAAACATGAAGCGGATCAGCAGCCAGCTGACTTTATTGACCCCGGCCTGAAACGAGGTCGGGGCACGGTCAGTGGCGCTGACCCGTTGCGCCAGCGCGCCGAAATAGGTGTGGTTGCCGGTGGCCAGGATGACACCCGTCGCCGCGCCGGACACCACGTTGGTGCCCATGAACAGAATGTTTTCCAGGTCCAGCGGGTTGCCCGTATCGAGGTCCTGACGCCGCGCGAATTTCTCCACCGGCATGGACTCGCCGGTCATCGCGGCCTGGCTGACAAACAGGTCCTTGGCGCTGAGCACGCGGCAGTCCGCAGGGATCATGTCGCCGGCAGACAGCACGATCAGGTCGCCCGGTACCAATTGCTTGATCGGCAACTCGATGCGCTTTTGCTTTGCGTTATCGGCAGCGTCGAACGAGCTGTCGGCGCGGCGCATGACGGTCGCGGTATTGCTGACCATCGCCTTGAGCGCGTCGGCGGCCTGATTGGAGCGCGCTTCCTGCCAGAAACGCAGCAGCGTGGAGAGCACGACCATGGAGAAAATCACCGTGGCGGCTTTCATGTCTTCGGTCAGCCACGAGATGAACGCCAGCAGGGTCAGCAGCAGGTTGAACGGGTTTTTGTAGCAGTGCCACAGGTGCACCCACCACGGCAGCGGCTGTTCGTGCTCGACTTCGTTGAGGCCGTGTTGCTCGCGCAGGCTTTGCGCTTCGGTTTCGGTGAGACCGTCGGCGTGGCTGCTCAGGCGTGCGAGCAATTCAGGCACATCGCTGCTGGCGCCGCCGGTCAGGGTTTGCGCGAGGGTGGGCGGCACTTCGCGGCTGACGGTGGCGTCGGTCACGCTGTCGAGCGTCGCCAGCCGACGGAAGTGCCGGCCGAGTTTGCGGGTGCGGACAAAGTCTGCGAGAAATTCTTTCAGGAGGGTGTACTTCATGGTTATGTCCCCTGGACTGAAGGCTGCTGGAGCTGAAAGCACAGGAACCTTGAGCAGGTACGGCCGACCTCGGGCGCCGCGCTCGTTCATGAGCAGGCACCGCAGGCTGGCCCGCGCAGCAAAAAGCCGCGCGCGTCCGATGCGCAGACGAACGACAGATGTGTCGGTCATCACGCTGGATGGGGCGTCAGGGAAAGGACAGGGAAGCGGGCTTCTGATCAGAGTCCGCTGGCACTGCCGCTTCTCACGTTGTCGGCGAGATAGCGGCAGTGAAAAGACTGCGCGTTATCGTGCCGAGGATGGGCCGGTCGTTAGCACCGGCTGACGTCTGTCACTCGAACAAGTACCCACTGTGGGTCTCCGCATTGGTTGAAAACGGGCGAAGCATACGCCCGGGTTTTATGAGAGTAAATCGCCAGTACGGAGGGTGTGGGGGATAATGCGGATGTCTTCAGGGAAGGTTCAGGAAGCGGCGGATGACGCCCTTGTAGGAGCGCGCTTGCCCGCGATGGCGTCAGATCTGACACACCAAGGTCGGCTGACTCACCTCAGTTTCTGTAGGAGTGAGCTTGCTCGCGATGGCGATAGGTCTGCGAAGAGGATGTGGTCTGACACGCCGCTATCGCGAGCAAGCTCACTCCTACAGGGGTTTTGCGAAAGTCCGTAGAAGCTTGCTGGCGAACAGGCGGCAACACCGGCATTGGCCTTGCTGATAAACTCCCACGCCCTCATTCCTGCCCCAAGGCCGAGCATGTCTTCGTTGAATCAGGCGCTCAGCGTCGCCCTCGATAATCGTCAATCCCTGCTGGCGGAACTGCACGCCCAAGGCACCGATTGTTATCGCCTGTTTCACGGCAGCCAGGAAGGCGCGAGCGGGCTGACCGTCGATCGCTACGGCCCGCAACTGCTGGTGCAGAGTTTCCACAACAGCCTGGATCTCGACTCGCTGCTCGCGCTGCATGCCGCCGTCAATGCGCGGCTGGGCCTGGAACTGATGCTGGTTTACAACGACCGTTCCCAAGGCAACTCGCGGGTCGACCGGACTGACCCGATCTATAAAGCCGACGACGCTGCGCTGGCGGATCTGGTCGGTCATGAGTGGGGCCTCAATTACCGGGTGCGCGGTCGTCATGCCGGGCAGGACCCGCTGCTGTTTCTCGACCTGCGCAACGCCCGTGGCTGGGTCAAGCAACATGCCGCTGGCAAGAGCGTGCTCAACCTGTTCGCCTATACCTGCGGCGTCGGCCTGAGCGCGGCAGCGGGTGGCGCACGCGAGGTGTGCAACCTGGATTTCGCCGAAGGCAACCTGGCCGTCGGGCGCGAGAACGGCCTGCTCAATCCTCATCTGCCGACCATGCAATTCGTCCAGTCCGATTACTTCCCGGCCATTCGCCAATTGGCCGGGCTGCCCATCGCTTCCCGTCGCGGCCACAAGCTGCCGAGTTACGTACGCCTTGAGCAACGCCAATACGATCTGGTCCTGCTGGACCCGCCTGCCTGGGCCAAGAGCGCGTTCGGCACGGTGGATCTGCTGCGTGATTACCAAAGCCTGCTGAAACCCGCGCTGCTTACCACTGCCGAAGATGGCGTGCTGATCTGCTGCAACAACCTGGCGAAGGTCAGCCTGGACGACTGGCGCGAGCAAGTGCTGCGTTGCGCGAGCAAGATCGGCCGTCCCGTGCGCGACTGCCAGGTGCTGACACCGGGCGCCGACTTTCCGTCACAGGATCAACAGCCCCCGCTCAAGACATTGATCTTGCAGCTGTGATGCGTGATCTGGCCTAAGGAAATTTCACACACGGATTGAAGCGACTGGATTCGGAACCAGATTGGCGTGCCATACTCCAAGGACCTCCCATCGAGAGAGTCGGCGACCTACATGCCCAAAGGATTGAAACGCGCCATCGGCGCCCTGCTGGCCGTCTTCGCCATTTACAGCGTGCTGGGGTTTCTGATCCTGCCAGGCGTTGCATTGCGAATCATCAATCAACAGCTGGCCAATTACAGCACGGTGCCCGCCAGGCTGGACCGTCTCGAACTCAACCCCTACAGCCTTGAAGTCACCCTCTGGGGCCTGAACATCGGGGCGCCCGGCAAGGAACAAATCGGTTTCGCGCGGCTTTACGCCAACCTGCAAATCGACAGCCTGTGGACCAAAGCGCTGCACCTCAAGGCGGTCGAACTCGATAAACCCAAGACCGAGTTGCTGTTCGCCAAGGACGGAACGCTCAATCTGGCCGGGCTCTTCAAGCTGCCCGCCAGCGAACCCGCCAAACCCGACGAACCCTCAAGCAAGCCATTTCCGCTGCGCATCGGCGAGATCAAGCTGGCCGACGGTTACGTGCACTTCCAGGACATGCGGCCCAGCGAGCCCATCGAGTTTCTCTACGACGCGCTGAATTTCGAGCTGAAAAACCTCAGCACGCTGCCGGAAGACAACGCCGACATGACCTTGGTCGCCGCTGGGCCTGAAGGCGGTCAGATCGACTGGGTCGGGCGCATCAGCCTGGTGCCGATCGCGTCGGAAGGCACGCTCAAAGTCACCGACGGCAAGATGAAAGTCTGGTGGCCCTACGTTCGCGATGCCCTGCCGCTGGTGCTCAAAGACGGCGTGCTGAATTTCAATACCCACTACAAACTCAGTCTGGCCAAGGAAACCGAGCTGCTGCTGGACAACACGTCCCTCAGCGTCGCGCCTTTTGCCATCGATGCCCCGGACGGCAGACCGCTGGCGCGCCTGAAAAAACTGAGCGTGAGCGAGACGTCGATCGATCTGGCCAAGCAGTTGGTCACCGTCGGCAAGATTCGCAGCGAAGGCCTGGAAACCTGGGCGACGCGTGAGTCGGACGGTGAGCTGGACTGGCAGAAGCTGTTCGCCAGCCAGCCTTCTAAAGCGCAGGCGAAAAAGGTTGAGGCTGAAAAGCAGCAGCCCGCCACCGCCACCGGTACTGAAACCACCGCCAGCGCAAAACCAGCGGCGCCGAGCAAGCCCTGGCAGGTGTTGCTGCGCGATACGCAGCTGCGCGACTACCGCATTCACCTTGCCGACAAAGTGCCGAAAGAGCCTGTCGCGATTGATGTCGGCCCGCTGAACCTGGACCTCACCGGTTTCGACAGCCTCAACAAGTCGCCCTTCAAGCTCAAACTCGACACCGGCGTGGGCAAGCAAGGCAAGCTGACCGCCGAGGGCGAGGTGAATCTGGCGCCGGTGCGCGCCAATCTCAATGTCACCACCCGCGATATCGACTTGCGTGTCGCGCAGTCCTACGTCACGCCGTTCATTCGTCTGGAAGTGCGCAGCGGCATGCTCAACAGCGATCTGGCGGTGGACCTGAAAAGCACCGAGCCGTTGGCGCTGGGCATTACCGGCAAGGCGCAGGTGGATCAGCTGCACACCCTCGACACCCTCAAGTCTCGGGACTTCGTGAAGTGGCAGCGTTTGAACGTCGAGGGGCTGAATTTCCAGCTGGGCGATAGCCTGACCATCGCTTCGATCAACGTCGATCAACCCTATGCGCGCTTCGTGATCGCTGACGATCGCTCGACCAACATCGACGACCTGCTGATTCCCCAGCCTGCTGATCAGGCGCCTGCCGCGCCGAAAGCCAAGGCCGCCGCCAGCAGCGAAAAGCCGATGGGCATTCGCATTGGCGAGGTCAACATCACCAACGGCTCGGCGAACTTCGCCGACTTCAGCCTGACACCGAACTTCGCCACGGCCGTTCAGCAGCTCAACGGCAAGATCGGCACGCTGGATAACCGTCAGGACAAACCGGCGACGGTGAATATCAACGGCAAGGTTGATCGCTATGCGCCGGTGACGATCAAGGGCGCGCTGAACCCGTTCAACCCGATGGCGAGTCTGGACATCGCCACCAGCTTCAAGCGTGTGGAACTGACCACGTTGACGCCCTACTCCGGCAAGTTCGCCGGTTATCGTATTCGCAAGGGTCGTTTGAATCTGGATCTGCATTACCTGATCACCAAAGGCCAGCTTAAGGCCGAGAACAAGGTGGTGGTCGAGCAGCTGCAATTGGGTGAAAAGGTCGACAGCCCGGACGCGGTGAACCTTCCGCTGAAACTGGCGATTGCCCTGCTCAAGGACACCGATGGCAAGATTTCCATTGAGCTGCCCGTGACAGGCGATCTCAACAATCCGCAGTTCAGCGTGATGCCGATTGTCTGGCAGACCCTGCGCAATCTGGTGGTGAAGGCTGCGGCGGCGCCGTTCAAATTCATCGGTGGATTGATCAGCGGCGGTGGCGGATCGGAGGATTTGGGTACCGTGGCCTTCGCGCCGGGGGCTGATGAGTTGAGCCCTGAAGCGATGGCTTCGCTGGACAAGCTGGCGGCAGGCTTGAAAGCGCGCCCGGCGTTGCGTCTGGAGATTGAAGGCACCAGCGCTGAAGCGAGCGACGGGCCGTTGATTGCCCAGCAACGGCTTGAGCGCGAATACCAGAGCACGTACTACAAGATTCTCCAGCGTCGCGGCGACAAGGTGCCTGCGCAGCCGAGTGATCTGACGGTGCCTGCGGATGAAAAGGCGCCGATGCTTGAGGGCATCTATCGCACGCGCCTGAAACAGCAGCCGCCGGCCGAGTGGGTGAATCTGGGCAAGGAAGAGCGTCAGAACAAGCTGCGCGAGGCGGTGCTCAAATCCTGGAGTTCGAGCGCGCTGCTGTTGCGTCAGCTCGGTCAGGCCCGGGCCGGAAGCATCAAGGACTATCTGGTCGACAAGGGCCAGCTGGCAGACGAGCGGGTGTATTTCATCGACACCACCCTCGGCCAGCCGGAAAAAGACGGCCGCGTCATCAGCCCCCTGCACCTCGACAGCGAGTAATGATTTTGACGAATGCGATAACGAGGATGGCGTTGATTCTCGGTATGACGGCGCTGGTTGGCGCGGCCCAGGCAGATACATTGCGCTGCGGCAGCCAGCTGATCAGCGTCGGCGACCGAATGTTTGAAGTGCAGCAGAAATGCGGCCAACCGGTCAGCCAGGACATCATCGGCTACAAGGAAACCGTCAATCACTACCGCCAGGTGGATCAGGTGCAAGTCCAGGAATGGATCTACGGCCCGAGCAACGGCATGTACCAGTATTTGCGGTTTGAAGGCGGGCGCTTGGTGAGGATTGATAGCAAACGCGGGAGGTAATAGCGCACTCCGCTACTCTTCAGTGGGACCGCGCGCTGCAAGCCCTGTAGGAGCCGGCTTGCTGGCGAACCGGGTGGGTCAGTCACTGCTGCGGGGCCTGGATTAATGCCTTCGCCAGCAAGCCGGCTCCTACAGATCTTTGCTCGGCGAAGCTCTATCGTCAGCCGGGAAAACGGCGATCAAGCTGGCCGTTTCCCGGCTGAAGCCGGTCCCACTGAGTCATCGGACAGCCATCAACGCTCGTGCAATGCCTCGGCGCGGGCTTTGAGGACGGGTTTGAGCATGTAGCTCAGGATGGTTTTCTTGCCGGTGATGATGTCCACCGAAGCGACCATGCCGGGGATGATCAGCAGCGGGTGCTCATCGGTGCCGAGATGGCTGCGGTCGGTGCGCAGTTTAATCACGTAGAAGGTGTTCTTCTTCTCTTCGTCCTGAATGGTGTCAGCGCCGATCTGTTCCAGCTTGCCTTTCAGCCCGCCGTAGATCGTGTAGTCATAGGCCGTGAACTTGATCATCGCTTCCTGCCCCGGGTGCAGGAAGGCGATGTCTTGCGGGCGAATGCGCGCTTCTACCAACAGCGTGTCATCCAGCGGCACCACTTCCGCGATGTCGCTGCCCGGCTGAATCACGCCGCCGACGGTGTTGACCAGCATCTGCTTGACCACGCCACGCACCGGCGATGTCACCATCGTCCGGTTAACGCGGTCTTCGAGCCCCTTGGCTGTCGACTGCGCTTTCGAAAGGTTGGTGCGGGCTTCGTTCAGTTGCGTCAGCGCGTCGCTGCGGAATTTGCCACGGGTTTCATCGATCTTGCGCTGCACCTCGGCAATCGCCGCTTGGGCGCGAGGGATCGCCAGTGTGGTGCCGTCCAGCTGACCACGGGTTTCCACCTCGGAGCGCTTCAGCCGCAGGATGTCCACCGGCGACACCGCACCCTGGGACACCAACGGCTCGGACATGCCGATCTCCTGGCGCAACAGGCCCAGGCTGCTGCGGTACTGCTCCTGCTTGGAGGCAAACTCGCGCAATTCCTGCTGACGTTGAATCAATTGCTGCTGCAAGCCACCGATCTCATCGACCAGTTGCTGACGACGGCTCTTGTACAACGACTCTTCGTTGGACGCCTGATTCGGCACCAATTTGCGCGCTTCGGCGCTGATATTCAGGGGACGATCATCCACCTCGGCGCTCAGACGCTCAACGCGCAGCTGCATGGCCAGGCGGTCCGCTTCGGTTTCGCCCACATTGGACGCAAAGCGGGTGTCATCGAGACGAATCAGCGGGGCGCCGGCGTCGACGATCTGGCCGTCATGGGCGTAGATCTGCGCGACGATGCCGCCTTCCAGGTTCTGGATCTTCTGGATCTTGGTCGACGGTATGGCTTTGCCCTCGCCCTTCGTCACTTCATCGATCACGGCATAGTTAGCCCAGACCAGCAAAAAGACGAAGAACAGGATCACGGCCCAAATGGTCAGCCGCACGATGCGCGGAGCGTCGTCGACCAGTGCCTTTTTGACTTCGGGGAGTGCCTGGCCTTCCAGCGAAGGCGAGCCTTTGAAGTAGCCGAAGATGCCGCCACCGGAGTTTTGACCTGACTTAAGCAACACTGATCTGCCCCTTCTTCAACGCTTCCATAACGGCGGCTTTCGGGCCGTCGGCAACGATCTGGCCGCGGTCGATGACCACCAGGCGATCAACCAGGCTGAGCAACGAAGCTCGGTGTGTCACAAGAATCACGGTCTTTTTCTCGATAACGCCATACAGGCGCTGCTTCAAACGCTCTTCGCCGGTGTTGTCCATGGCGCTGGTGGGTTCGTCGAGCAACAGGATCGGCGGATCGAGCAACAAGGCCCGCGCCAGAGCGACGTTCTGCCGCTGACCACCGGACAGATTCTGGCCGCGCTCACCCACTTGCAGCTCGTAGCCCTGCGGATGCAGGCTGGCAAACTCATGCACGCCAGCCAGCTCAGCGGCCTGCAGCACCATCTCGTCGTCCACGTAACGCGCGCCGGAAATCAGATTGTCGCGCAGCGTGCCCGACAACAGTTGAATGTCCTGGGCGACGTAGCCGATGTTGTGGCGCACTTCGCTGACGTCGATCTGGCGAATGTCGACGCCATCGACCAGCAGCGAGCCTTCGTCCGGCTGATACAAACCGACCAGCAGTTTGGCCAGGGAGCTTTTGCCTGAACCGCTACGGCCGATGATGCCGACCTTCTCGCCCGGGCGGATCACCAGATTGATGTTGCGCAGCGCCAGGTTCTGCTGGTTCGGGTACGTGAACTCAAGGTTGCGGAATTCCATGGCGCCTTGCAGGACCTGACGGCTGAGCGGACGCTCGTCGAAGTTGCGCTCCTGCGGCAGCTCCATCATCTGATCGACCGACACCATGGTGACTTTCGCCTGCTGATAACGGGTCAGCAGACCGGACAGTTGCGCCAACGGGCCCAGAGCGCGACCGCTGAGCATGTAGCACGCCACCAGGCCGCCCATGCTGAGGACGCCGTCCATGATCATGTAGACGCCGAAACAGATCATCGCCACACCGGCCAGCTGCTGGATCAGCAGGGTGATGTTCATGGCCAGACCGGAAAGCACTTTGACGCGCAGTTCCAGGCGGCTGAGCGTGCCGATGGTGTGTTCCCACTGGTACTGACGCTCGCTTTCGGCGTTGTTGACCTTCACCGCATCAAGGCCGGCGAGGGTTTCGATCAGGCTGGACTGACGCTCGGCACCCAGCGCCATGGTGCGCTCAAGGGTCGAGGTCAGCGGCTTTTGCAGGAAGTGGCCAATGCCCAGCGCCAGCGGGAAGGCGATGATCGGAATCCATACCAGATGCCCGCCCAGCAGCGCGATCACCAACAGGATGATCAGCGTGAACGGCAGGTCGATGAGGCTGGTCAGGGTCAGCGACGTGAGGAAGTCACGCATGCCCTGGAACTCATGGATGTTCTGGGCATAACTGCCGACCCGTGCCGGCCGAAACTTCATCGCCATGCCGACGATACGCTCGAACAGCGTGGCGGAAATGATCAGGTCGGTTTTCTTGCCGGCCAGGTCCAGGCACAGACTGCGCAGGCCCTTGAGCAACAGGTCAAACAGGAACGCGCCACAGATACCGGTCGCCAGCACCCACAAGGTTGCGGTGGCCTGGTTGGGCACGACACGGTCGTAGACGTTCATCACGAAAAGAGGGGTAGCGAGCGCGATCAGGTTGATCACGAAGCTGGCAGCGATCGCGTCGACGTAAAGCCAGCGAGACAGCTTGAGGGTGTCCTTGAACCAGGAGCGAGCGCGGGGAATGAGCGAGCCCTGGGTCACGTCAAATTTATGTTGCGGTTGAGCGAAAAACACCCGACCGCTGTAGTCCTGCGCCAGCGTTTGGGTTTCGATCAGCACTTCGCCGCCGTTGCTTTCGCTGATCAGCAGGCGGGCCGATTCGCCCTCCCAACCGAGCAGAACGGCAGAGCGCCCTTCTTTGAGCAGCAACAAGGCGGGCAATGCGATTTCGGGAATCTGATTGAGCTTGCGTTGCAGCAAACGCCCCTGCAAACCTGCCCGGGCTGCGGCGCGAGGCAGCAGATCCGGGCTCAGGCGCTGGTCGGGCAATGGCAGACCGGTGGTCAGCATCGCCCGACTGGCCGGCTTGTGATGCAGGGCGCAGAGTGTCAGCAGCCCGTCGAGTAACGGATCGTCGTGCTGGCTGCGTGGATCATGACCTAATTGAGCCGAAGGTAATTCCAAGTCCACGCTGACACTCTCTTTCTTAACGGTTAAAAGAAGCTGACTCCGTCAAGAATCAGTTCATGCCCGGCAGCTGAACTGTCGGTTTCACATCGTTCTGCACAACCGATGCCATCGGGGCCACGACGCCTTGGCTTTTCAACAGAGTGCCCATGTCCGCCTTGATGCGGTACTGGGTGTACGTCTGCAGGTTCTTCAGCTGCACCAGACGCTGTTGCGCCGTGAACAACTCGTTCTCGCTGTCGAGAAGGTCGAGCAGGGTACGCTCTCCCAGACTGAATTGCTGCTGGTATGAGGTACGCACGCTGTTGGCACGCTCGACGTACTGCTGAGCGATCGGCACCTGGGCGTTGGCGTTGTTGTAGGCGTTCCAGGCCAGGCCCAGTTCTTCATTCAACTGACGCAGCGCATTGTTGCGGATATCCAGTGCCTGACTCGACAGGTACGACTTGGATTGCAGGTCGGCCTTGTTGCTGCCACCGGCGTACAGGTTGAAGCGCATGCGCACCATGGCTTCCCAGCCATTGTTGTGGCCTTCGTCGCCGCCAATGTTGTTATCGGCATTGCGGCCCAGTTCTGCATCGAAACGCGGGTAGTAATTGGACTGCGCCGAGGTGTACTGCTTTTCAGCGGCAACGATGTCGGCTTCGGCCGAGCGCAGCACCGGGCTGTTTTCCAGCATCTGGCGGCGGGCTTCGTTGAGATCGGCGGGCATCATGGCGAACGGCGACGGCGCTTCCAGCTGGTCAGCTTCCAGACCAACGGCACTCAGGTAGTTGGTTTGGGCGTCGGCCAGATTGGTTTGTTCGGTGATCAGGTTGTTACGAGCCTGTGCCAGACGGGCATCGGCCTGGTCCATATCGGCCATACGACCCACACCGCGGGAAGTACGGAGTTTGATTTGGTCGTAAATACGTTCGTGACTCTTCAGGTTTTCTTCGGCCAGCCGAACCATTTCACGTTGAGTAAGAACATCCAGATAGACCTGTGCAACAGTCAAAGCGGTACGTTCGGTCGTATTTAACAGCGAATACGCCCGGGAATTGGCGGTGGCTTGTTGACGCGCAACTTCGTTACTTGTTGCAAAGCCATCAAACAGCATTTGCTGAAGACGGATTTGCGACTCGCCGCGGTCCAGCGTCTGGTAATCATGACGACCGGTCGAGGCACGGGTGCTTGGCGTATCGGAACCGGCCCGGCCGTAGCCCGCCGTAACATCGACACGCGGCAGGTAGCCGCCTTTTGCAGCGCGCAGCGCGTAGTCCTGGGCGATACGGGCATTAATGCCGGCCTGCACCTCGGGATGCTCGTCCATGGCTTTCTGCATGGCGGACTGTAGCGTCTGAGCCTGACTGAAGCCGGCACACAGGATAAGGGGTACAGCAGTGAAGAGGTGCTTACGCATTTTGGTGATTTCCCGAGAACGTACTTGTTCAAAATGCAGCAATACACACTGCCGCATCGTAAAAATGGCCATTGAAGTGATCGTTTCGAGAGTGTTCTGAAGGGCGCTTGCGATCACACTGCAGAAATACGCGATCTCATCAAATATCAATGTGACATTACGGATGCGATTGTTTAGGATGTCGCCGAATAGGTCAATACTTTGGCAGAAAGTTAATTCCTGCGCCGACCTGCTGTTAATAAATTGACGCCAGATTACGAGCAACTTAATAAGTTCCCTAACTTGTTATCTGGCAATGAAACAAATGCGAATCTTTACGTATTCCAGTAATGAAGCGGCGTTAGTAAAGGCCGGCCAGCATGATGGATACCAACTGAACGGTAATTTCGGAGAGTCACCCCCATGAGCAGTGTTGTTGCCATCGTCAAAAGCATTGTTGGCCAGGTCGTCGCAGTTTCCCCGGAAGGGATTCGTCGTGTGCTCATCGAGGGTGACCGGTTGTTCACCGGCGAGCAGGTTCTGACAGGCCCGGGAGGCGCAGTCACGCTGCAGCTTGCTGATGGCCGTCAACTGGACATCGGCCGCGACAGCCAGTGGAGCGCAGACGCCCCGGCTTCCACCACCAACCTTGCCGAAGCCACCGCACAAGCGGCACCGTCCGTTGCTGAATTGCAGCAGGCCATCGCGGCCGGCGCCGACCCGACCAAAGACCTCGAAGCCACTGCAGCAGGTCCGCAAGCAGCGCCAGGTGATGGCGGCAACGCAGGCGGCGGCCACAGCGTGGTGATGCTCACCGAGACCGCGGGCGAAGTGAATCCGACCATCGGCTTCCCGACCAACGGCCTGGGGACGACGGCCGTTCCGCCGCCTACGCTGAGCAACGGCCTGGCGATCGACAACGGTAACGACAACGGCGGCACCCCCGTCGCGCCTACGCCTACGGGCACCCTGACATTGACCGCCACCCAGACACTGACCGAAGCCGGCGGCGCGCTGGTTTACACGGCGAACATCACACAGGCCCCGACGTCGGACCTGACGGTCACCCTGTCCAACGGATCGACCATTGTCATCCGTGGCGGCGACACGTCGGGCTCTACCACTGTTCAACTGGCTGACAACAATACGCCGTACATCGACCCGTCAGTTATCAGCACTACCATCACGGGCACAACGGGCGGTGGCGGTCTGGTCGTGACGACCGACCCGACTCCGGCGGTGACTACCATCACCGACACCATCGACACCACCACGGTCAGCCTCAGCGCTGCGCCGACGTCTGTCGAAGGCACCTCGATCACTTACACCGCCACGCTGACCAACCCGGCACAGACTCCGGTCAACGTCACGCTGTCCGACGGCTCGACCATCACCATCCGTGCGGGCGAGTCCACTGGCTCGGTTGTCGTCGCAGCTCCCGCCAATGACGTCTACAACACCAACACCGTTATCAACACCACGATCACCGGCGCGACCGGCGGCAACTTCGAAAACCTGGTGCCGGATACGGCGCCGGCGGTGGTGCAGATCGTCGACAGTATCGACACCACCGTTGCCAGTATCACCGGCACCCAGTCGGTGACTGAAGGCCAGACCGCCACGTACACCATTACGCTGAGCAACCCGGCGCAGACCGAAGTCACGATCAACCTGACGTACAGCGGCACCGCAGCCAACGGCACCGACTACACCCAAGTGGTCAGCGTGAAGATCCCTGCCAACAGCAGCAGCGTCACCTTCGACCTGAACACCCTTAATGACACGATCCCGGAAGGCGTTGAAAACGTCACCGTGGCGATCGGCGCCATCACCGGCGGCAACTTCGAGAACATCGTTGCCAGCGCGACCAATGGCAGCGTCACCACCACCATCATCGACAACGACGCTCTGCCGGTTGTCGACCCGAATGGCGGCGGCAACGGCACCAACAGCGAAACCACTTTCACCGAAGGCCAGGCCGGCGTTTCGATCGCCGACCAGTTGACCGTCACTGACGCCGACAGCCCGACCCTGCAAGGCGCGAAAGTCACCCTGACCAACGCTCAGGACGCCGACACCCTGGTGGTGGGCAGCCCGAACGCGAACATCGCGGTCAGCACCGCCACCGTCAACGGCCAGATCGTGCTGACCCTGACCGGTGCCGCCACCGCCGCCGAATACGAAGCCGTGATCAAGTCGATCACCTTCCAGAACGGTAGCCAGGACCCGAGCGTCGTTGATCGCACCATCACTGTGACCGTCAACGATGGCCAGAATGATTCCGTACCGGCCACCAGTATCGTGCACGTCGTCGCCGTCAACGACGCCCCGACCGTCTCGTTTACCAGCACCGATTACGTCGAAAACGGCGCGCCTCAGGCACTGGTCAACAACCTGCAGATCGGCGACGTCGACGGCGGCCAGCTGAGCGGCGCGAAGATCACCGTGACCGGCGTTCAGGCCGAAGACCTGATCGCTTCGCCGTCCTTCCAGGGTGGCAACACCGGCACCACGGCTTCGGGCATCAGCTACACGCTGGGCAACGACGCCAACGGTAACGTCGTCATTCAGTTGAGCGGCAACGCCTCGATCGCCGACTACACCACGCTGATCAACTCGATCACCTACGCCAACAGCAGTGACGCCCCGATCACCACCCCACGCGGCGTGACGATCGAAGTGACTGACGTGGACACCCACGGCACCAACAATCTGACGGGCAGCGCCACCGGCGAAGTCGATATCACCCCGGTCAACGACGCACCGACCGTCATCGACGCCTCGGGCAAAGGCGACGAAGACACCACCATCGCGGTCAAGCTGACCGGCACTGATGTCGACGGCACCATTGACCACTTCAACCTGGTCACACTGGCGGCCAACGGCACGTTCTATGCCGATGCCGCCGGTACCCAGGCGCTGACCAACCTCAGCAACATCGCCGCCACCGCCAACGGCGCGACGATCTACTTCAAGCCGAACGCCAACTGGGCGGGCGACACCAGCTTCACCTACACCGCGGTCGACAATCAGGGCCAGCCAGCCGGCGCGCCAGCCAACGGCATCATCAACGTCACACCAGTGGCCGATGCTCCGATCGTGACCGTGGCCGACGCCCAAGGCGCTGAAGACACGGCGATCAAGCTGACCTTGAGCACCGCGCTGGTTGACACCGACGGCTCCGAATCCCTGGGCCCGTTCGTCGTGTCGGGTATTCCAGTTGGCGCCGTGCTGACGGATGGCACCCACAGCTACACCTCGATCCCGACAGGCGATGGCGCGGTCTACATCAATGGCTGGGACCTGACCAACCTGACGATCACGCCGCCGAAAGACTTCAACGGCCCGATCACCCTGCAAGTGAGCTCGACGTCCACCGAGGGCGCCAACAAGGATTCGGCCACCACGACCCAGTCTCTGGTCGTCAACGTGACGCCAGTGAACGACGGCCCGGCGGTCAACTTCGACAGCGTGACCTACACCGAAAACGGTGCGCCAGTTGCGCTGGTCAATAACTTCAGCATCACCGACATCGACAGCACTCAGCTGAGCAGCGCGAAGATCACACTGACCGGCATTCAGGCTGAAGACCTGATCGTTTCCCAGTACTACAAAGGCACCAACAGCGGCGATACCGGCCTGGGCATCACCTACACGCTGAGCAACGACGCCAACGGCAACATCGTGATCGACCTGGTGGGCAATGCCTCGGTCGCCAACTATGAGACCGTGATCAAGTCGCTCACGTACGCCGACAACAGCGAAAACCCGAGCACCGTCCCGCGTGGCGTGAGCATTTCCGTCACCGACCTGGACGCCAACGGCACCACTAACCTGACCGCCGTGCACGATGGCCAGATCAACGTGATTGCCGTCAACGACGCGCCGACCGTTAACGCGGCTGTGGGCCAGGGCAACGAAGACACCGCCATCGCGGTCAAGCTGACCGGCGCTGATGTCGACGGCACCATTGACCACTTCAATCTGGTCACCATGGCCGAGCACGGCACGTTCTACGCCGATGCCGCCGGTACCCAGGCGCTGACCAACCTCAGCAACATCGCCGCCAGCAACAACAGCGCGACGATCTACTTCAAGCCGGACGCCAACTGGGCCGGTGACACCAGCTTCACCTACACCGCTGTCGACAACCAGAACCTGCCAGCCGGCGCGCCAGCGAACGGCATCATCAACGTTACGCCGGTGGCCGATGCCCCGATCGTCACCGTTGCTGACGCCCAAGGTAATGAAGACTCCGCGATCAAGCTGAACGTGAGTACCGCGCTGGTCGACACCGATGGCTCGGAATCCCTGGGCCCGTTCGTCGTGTCAGGTATTCCGGTTGGCGCCGTGCTGACGGATGGCACCCACAGCTACACCTCGATCCCGACAGGCGATGGCGCGGTCTACATCAATGGCTGGGATCTGACCAACCTGACGATCACGCCGCCGAAAGACTTCAACGGCCCGATCACCCTGCAAGTGAGCTCGACGTCGACCGAAAGCGCCAACAAGGATTCGGCCACCACGACCCAGTCCCTGACCGTAAACGTCGGCCCGGTCAACGACGCACCCACCGTCACCTTCACCAACCCTGACTACGTCGAAAACGGCGCGCCTCAGGCATTGGTCAGCAATCTGCAGATCGGCGACGTCGACAGCGCTCAACTGAGCAGCGCGAAAATCACGCTGACCGGCATTCAGGCTGAAGACCTGATCGTTTCCCAGTACTACACCGGTGCAAACAGTGGCACCACTACTCTGGGCATCAGCTACAACCTCAGCAACGATGCCGATGGCAACATCATCATCGACCTGACCGGCAAGGCGTCGATCGCCGACTACACCACGCTGATCAACTCGATCACCTATGCCAACAGCAGCGATAACCCAAGCACTGCCCCACGTGGCGTGACCATCGAAGTGACCGACGTTGATGCCAATGGCACCAACAACCTGTCGGGCAGCGCCACCGGTCAAATCGACGTGACCGCGGTCAACGATGCGCCGGTTGTTAACGCTGCGTCGGTCAAGGGCAACGAAGACACCACCATCGCCGTCAAGCTGACGGGCTCTGACGTCGACGGCACCATTGGCCACTTCAACCTGGTTACTGCGCCTGCACACGGCACCTTCTACTCCGACGCTGCCGGTACCCAGCCGCTGACCAACTTGACCAACATTACCGCGACCAACAACGGCGCGACGATCTACTTCAAGCCGGACGCAAACTGGGCAGGCGACACCAACTTCACCTATACCGCTGTCGACAACCAGAACCTGCCAGCCGGCAACACGGCAACTGGCACGATCAATGTCACGCCAGTGGCTGATGCTCCGATTGTTACCGTCACCACCGCCCAGGGCGATGAAGACACCGCGATCAAGATCAGCGTGGGCACTGCACTGGTCGACACCGACGGTTCGGAAAGCCTGAGCGGCCTGACCGTGGGCGGCATACCGGTCGGCGCTGTGCTGACCGATGGCAAAAACAGCTACACCTCGATCCCGACCGGCGACGGCAAAGTCGTTATCCAGGGCTGGGACCTGACCAAGCTGACCCTGACACCACCGGCTGACTTCAACGGCTCGATCACGCTGCAAGTGAGCTCGACATCGACTGAGCTGACCGGCCAAAAAGCGACCACGACTGAGTCCCTGACCGTCAACGTCGCGCCAGTCAACGATGCGCCTGTCGTCAACCCGGCCACCGGTAATGGTAGCGAAGACACAGTCGTTGCGGTCAAACTGACCGGCTCTGACGTGGATGGCACCATCGACCACTTCAACCTGGTCAACACGCCTGCCAACGGCACCTTCTACTCCGACGCTGCTGGCACTCAGCCGCTGACCAACTTGACCAACATCACCGCCACCAACAACGGTGCGACGATCTACTTCAAGCCGGACGCGAACTGGAACGGCACCACGCCATTCACGTACACCGCTGTCGATAATCAGGGCACGGCTTCCACAACCCCGGCCACGGGCACCATCACGGTGACGCCAGTCAACGACGCACCGGTCGTGAATTTCGGCAGCATCACCTACACCGAAAACGGTGCGGCGACGCCGATCGTCAAAGACTTCAGCATCACCGACGTCGACAGCACTCAGCTGAGCAGCGCGAAAATTACGCTGACCGGCATTCAGGCTGAAGACCTGATCGTCTCCCAGTACTACAAAGGTGGCACCGACGGCACCACCGGCACCACCGATCTGGGTATCAGCTACAAGCTGAGCAACGACGCCAACGGCAACATCGTCATCGACCTGACTGGCAAGGCTTCGGTCGCCAACTACGAAACCCTGATCAAGTCGATCACCTACGCCGACAACAGCGAAAACCCAAGCACCACGCCACGCGGCGTGACCATCGCTGTGACCGACGTGGATGCCAACGGCACCAACAACCAGACGGTTGTTCACGACAGCCAGATCAACGTGATTGCCGTGAACGACGCGCCGGTTGTTAACGCCGCCACCGGCAATGGCAACGAAGACACTATCGTCGCGGTCAAGCTGACCGGCTCCGACGTGGACGGCACCATTGACCACTTCAACCTGGTCAACACGCCTGCCAACGGCACCTTCTACTCCGACGCTGCCGGTACCCAGCCGCTCACTGGCACCACCAGCATCACCGCCACCAACAATGGCGCGACGATCTACTTCAAGCCGGACGCGAACTGGAATGGCACCACGCCGTTCACCTACACCGCTGTCGACAATCAAGGTCTGCCCGCCGCCACTCCAGGCACTGGCACAATCAACGTCACGGCCGTCAATGACGCGCCGGTGGTCAACTTCGGCAGCATCACGTACACCGAAAACGGTGCACCGATCGCGATCGTCAACAACTTCAGCATCACCGACGTCGACAGCACAGAGCTGAGCAGCGCGAAGATCACGCTGACCGGTATTCGGGCTGAAGACCTGATCGTTTCCCAGTACTACAAAGGCGGCACCGATGGCACCACCGGTACCACCAGTCTGGGTATCAGCTACAAACTGAGCAACGACGCCAACGGCAACATCGTCATCGACTTGACTGGCAAGGCTTCGGTTGCCAACTACGAAACCCTGATCAAGTCGATCACCTACGCCGACAACAGCGAGAACCCGAGCACCGCACCGCGCGGCGTGACCATTGCTGTGACCGACGTGGATGCCAACGGCACCAACAACCTGACCGTCGTACACGACAGCCAGATCAACGTGATTGCCGTGAACGACGCGCCGGTTGTTAACGCCGCTTCGGGTGCAGGTAACGAAGACACCACCATCGCGGTCAAGCTGTCTGGCTCAGATGTTGATGGCACTATCGGCCACTTCAACCTGGTCACTGCGCCTGCACACGGCACCTTCTACTCCGACGCCGCCGGCACCCAACCGCTGACCAACTTGACCAACATCGCCGCCAGCGGCAATGGCGCGACGATCTACTTCAAGCCGGACGCTAACTGGGCCGGTGACACCACCTTCACCTACACCGCGGTCGACAACCAGAACCTGCCCGCCGGCAACACGGCAACTGGCACGATCAACGTCACGCCTGTGGCGGATGCCCCGATCGTCACCGTCACCAACGCCCAGGGCGATGAAGACAGCGCCATCAAGCTGGAACTGAGCGCTGTACTGGTGGACACCGACGGTTCTGAATCCCTCGGCCCGGTCATTGTGGGCGGCATTCCAGTGGGCGCGGTGCTGAGTGATGGCAACGGCCACAGCTACACCTCCCTCCCTGTTTCTGAAGGCGGCGATGGCGAGGCTTACCTCACCGGCTGGAACCTGAGCACACTGACCATCACGCCGCCGAAAGACTTCAACGGCTCGTTCAACCTGCAAGTGAGCTCGACGTCGACCGAAGGCGCCAACAAAGATTCGGCCACCACGACGCAGTCACTGACTGTGAACGTCGCGTCGGTCAACGATGCACCGGTCGTTAACACAGCCACCGGCAACGGCAACGAAGACACGCTCGTTGCGGTCAAGCTGACCGGCTCTGACGTGGACGGCACGATCGACCACTTCAACCTGGTCAACACGCCTGCCAACGGCACGTTCTACTCCGACGCGGCTGGCACTCAGCCGCTGACCAACTTGAACGACATCACCGCCACCAACAACGGCGCGACGATCTACTTCAAGCCGGACGCGAACTGGAATGGCACCACGCCGTTCACCTACACCGCTGTCGATAATCAGGGCACGGCTTCGACCACCCCGGCAACCGGCACCATCACCGTAACGCCCGTCAACGACGCGCCTGTCGTCGACTTCGGCAGCATCACCTACACCGAAAACGGTGCAGCGACGCCGATCGTCAAAGACTTCAGCATCACCGACGTCGACAGCACTGAGCTGACCAGCGCCAAAATCACGCTGACCGGCATCAAAGGCGAAGACCTGATCGTTTCGCAGTACTACAAAGACGGTACGTCTGGCGACACGGGCCTGGGTATCAAGTACACCCTGAGCAACGACGCCAACGGCAACATCGTTATCGACCTGACCGGCAAGGCTTCGGTTGCCAACTACGAAACCCTGATCAAGTCGATCACCTACGCCGACAACAGCAACAACCCGAGCACCGCACCGCGCGGCGTGACCATCGCGGTTACCGACGCTGATGCCAATGGCACCAGCAACCTGACCGTCGTTCACGACAGCCAGATCAACGTGATTGCCGTCAACGATGCGCCGGTGACCAAGCCAGCAGCGGCCACGGGCGACGAAGACAACACCGTCGCGGTCAAGCTGACCGGCACCGACGTCGATGGCACCATTGACCACTTCAACCTGGTCAACCTGGGTCAGCACGGTACGTTCTACGCCGATGCCGCAGGCACTCAGGCACTGGACGGCACCAGCGTCATCAAGGCGACCGGCAACAGCGCAACCGTCTACTTCAAGCCGGATGGCGACTGGAGCGGCAGCACCCAGTTCACCTACACCGCCGTCGACAATCAGGGTCAGGCAGACACCACACCGGCCAACGGCACCATCACGGTCAACCCGGTCACCGACACCCCTGCCCTGTCCCTCGTGGGCGATCAGACCGTGGCTTCGCTGAACGTGAACGGCGCGACGACGACCGTGATCGGCAACATCGGCAGCGGCGCGTGGCACACCGACAACAGCGGCGGCACCGTTGAGATCCACACCCCGGGTACCTACGGCGTTGCCGGCAACAGCAACAACAGCCAGGTGCTGGAGCTGGAGCGCAACAGCGGCGACCCGAGCAATCTGTACACCAACATCGACGCCAAAGCCGGCGCGACCTACACCGTTTCGCTCGATTATTCGGTCCGTGCAGGCGCGGTCGACAACTCGCTGATCAACGTCTTCTGGGGCGGCAAGCTGGTCGGCACGCTGACCAATACCGTGGTGGGTCTGAAGACCTACACCTTCGACGTGCCGGTCACCACCGACGGCAGCGCGAAGCTGGAATTCAAGGCCGGCGACGCGAACTCCTTCGGCGGCGTGGTCAACAACATCAGCGTCACCGAGCACCTGAACAGCGGCCTGGAAGACAACGCGATTCTGCTGTCGACCATCAAGGCAGCGACCACTGACGTCGACGGTTCCGAAACCCTGACCGTCAGCATGAAGGGCATTCCGGTGGGCGCTTCCCTGAGCGACGGCACGCACACCTTCAACGCCACTGCCGGTGCGACCGCGACTGACGTGACGGATTGGGACCTGAGCAAACTCAAGCTCACCCCGCCGGCCAACTTCAGCGGCGACATCGCCCTGACCGTGACCGCCACCGCCCAAGACGGCGCAGCGTCGCCGGTCAGCAAAGACCTGACGTTCAACGTCCATGTGGCACCGGTTGCAGATGCCCCGACCGTGATCGCGCCTGCGGTTACCGGCCCGGAAGACACGGCCATCCACCTGAACATCGGCACCACGCTGGTCGATAACGACGGTTCCGAGAGCCTGAGCCACCTGACCGTTTCCGGCGTTCCGGTCGGTGCCGTCGTCACCGATGGCACTCACAGCTACACGTCAACTGCCGGCGGCAACGGCACTGCAGCGCTCGACGGCTGGGACCTGACCAAGGTGACCATCACGCCACCGGAAAACTTCAACGGCCAGATCAACCTGACCGTCAACGCAACGTCCACCGAACTGAACGGTCCGTCCGCGACGACCCAACAGCCGCTGACCGTGACCGTGACGCCAGTGAACGACGCACCGGTCGTGAATTTCGGCAGCATCACCTACACCGAAAACGGCGCGGCAACGCCGATCGTCAAAGACTTCAGCATCGCCGACATCGACAGCACTCAGCTGAGCAGCGCGAAAATCACGCTGACCGGTATCCAGGCTGAAGACCTGATCGTTTCCCAGTACTACAAAGACGGTACGTCTGGCGACACGGGCCTGGGCATCAAGTACACCCTGAGCAACGACGCCAACGGCAACATCGTTATCGACCTAACCGGCAAGGCTTCGGTTGCCAACTACGAAACCCTGATCAAGTCGATCACCTACGCCGACAACAGCGATAACCCGAGCACCACGCCACGCGGCGTGACCATCGCCGTGACCGACGCCGATGCCAACGGCACTGACAACCTGACTGTGGTCCATAACAGCCAGATCAACGTCATCGCCGTGAACGACGCGCCCGTCATCGGCCACACCGGGACGGGCAAAGAGTTCGGCAACACCTGGAACGAAACCGCCGTGGGTGGCGATGTCACCGCGCCGGGCAAAGGCCCAGGTCAGATCGCTCGCGATTTCACCCTGAACGATGCTGACAGCACCACGCTGAAAAGCGCGACCGTCACGCTGACCAACTTCAAGGACGGCGATGTCCTGAATGTCGGCAAGCCGGGCGCCCTGACCTACACCGTGAGTGATGTAAAAGACGCTTCCGGTGCAGTGACCGGCAAGACCATCACGTTCGGCGCAGGCACAGCCGCCCAGTACCAGACGGCGATTCAGTCGATCACCTTCGACAACACGTCCCATGACCCGTCGAAAGTCGACCGCATCATCAACATCAGCATCGACGACGGCAGCACGGTCAATAACATCGCGTCCACGACCTCGACGATCCATATCACCACGGTCAACGATGTACCGACCGTGAGCACCGCATCGGTCGGCTTCACTGAAAACGACGCGGCGGTCTCGATCGTCAAGAACCTGAACCTGGCCGACGTCGACAACACCACCTTGAGCAAGGCCGTGGTTTCGGTCGATGTGAAAACGGGCGACGTGCTGACCTTCACCGGCACTGCGCCGAAAGGCGTCAGCGTGGTGGAAACCCACAACGATGCTGGCCTGGTGAACGGCTTCAAAATCACCGGCATCGCGACCGTTGACCAGTACAAGGCGCTGATCCAGTCGATCACCTTCAACAGCCCGGGCGATAACCCTCAGGCGGGTGACCGTGCCGTGACGGTTCAAGTGACCGACTCCGGCGCGAAAGGCGACGGCACCGGTACGCAGGATTCGCTGGTTGCCGGCAGCAAGATCACGGTCACCGCCGTGAACGACGCGCCTGTCATCGGCCACACCGGCGATGGCAAGGAATTCGGCAACACCTGGAACGAAACCCTGGTCGGCGGCGATGTCACCGCGCCGGGCAAAGGTCCAGGTTTTATCGCTCGCGACTTCACCGTCAGCGATGCCGACAGCCCGACGCTGCAAAGCGCCACTGTCACGCTGACCAACTACAAGGCGGGTGATCTGCTGGCGATCGGCAACACCGCGGGCCTGAGCGTCACCACCACTGACATCGTCACCAACAACGTCGTGACCGGCAAGGTCATCACGTTCGGTGCGGGCACGGCGGCTCAGTACCAGACGGCGATCTCGTCGATCACTTTCGACAGCACGTCCCACGACCCTGTCAAAGACGACCGCATCATCAACATCAGCGTCAACGACGGCAGCGCTACCAACAACATCGCCAACACCACGTCGACGATTCACATCACGACGGTCAACGATGTTCCGGTGGCCAACGCCACGACCGGCAGCGGTAACGAAGACAGCCCGGCTATCGCCGTAACGCTGAGCGCGACCGACGTGGACAGCAAAATCGACCACTTCAACCTGGTCGACATGGCGGCACACGGTACGTTCTACGCGGATGCTGCGGGCAAGGTCGCGCTGACCAGCCTGAGCAGCATCGCGGCAGTCGGCAACGCTGCAACGGTGTACTTCAAGCCGGCCGCCGATTGGGCGGGCAGCACCTCGTTTACCTACAAGGCAGTCGACGATCAGGGTCTGGCGAGTTCGGTCAAAGCCACCGGCACCATCAGCGTGGCACCTGTCGCCGACCAACCGCTGGTGACACTGGGTTCCGGCGTCGTTCAGTCGACCGGTCTGGTCAAGGACGTCTACGTCGGTACATTGAAGAACATGGGCACCGACGGCAGCGGCGCCAACGAAGCGACCATCAAGGCTGGCTTCAACACCACCGTTGCTTCGACCACTCACACCGTCGCCACCGCTGCGCAGGACTCTTCCGTCGCTGTCGCCACCGGCACCAAGTTGTCCGGTCTGGTCTACATGGAAGCCGGCCACACCTACACCTTCTCCGGTACCGCGGACGACAGTCTGTTGATCACCGTAGGTGGCCAGACTGCAGCCAACGCCACATGGGGCGCGGGTGGCAAGATCCAGAGTGCGGGCTTTACGCCGACGGAGTCTGGCTACTACACCCTGGACATCTACCACTACAACCAGGCGGGCCCGGGCAGCTACAGCATCAATCTGGTCGACAAGACCATCAGCACCGGCGCGACTCAGACCGTGGCCCTGAACGGCAGCAACGTGCTGCTGTTCGCAACGGTCGATGACCTCAAGGCTTCCGGCCTGAACGTCTCGCCGTTGCACGAAGGCACGGTTGGCAGCGGTGAGGGTTACTACACCGGTTACGAGCTGAACCACGGCACCGAAGGCGCCGCGATCAAGCTGAGCCCGGTACAGGCGGTGTTCGGTGACAGCCTCGACGGTTCGGAGACTCACGTCACGACCTTGAGCGGCGGCGCACCGGCCGGCTCGATCCTGACCGACGCCGCGGGCCACACGGCCACCGTGACGACCCATGTCGAAAACGGCAAAACCGTGATGGACACGATTGACGTCAGCAACTTCGACCTGTCGACGCTGAGCATCACCACGCCTGACTACTTCAGCGGCAAGTTCACGCTGAACGCTACAGCGACGGCGACCGAAGCAACGGTGCCAGGCGTCCCAAGCGCCGTGGCCAGCGCCAGCGACAGCAAGGCGATCACCGTCACTGTCGAGTCTCAGACCTACAACTCGAGTGAAGGCCTGGCCGGCACCGACCCGACGCCCATCAACGGCACCACCGGCGGCGACATCATTGTTGGCGACGTCAGCGGCACGACCATCGTGCAGGGCAAGAGCTACAACATCGCCTTCATCGTCGACAGCTCGGGCAGCATGGGCAAAACCCTCGACACCGCGAAGACCCAGCTGCAATCGGTCTTCGAGAAACTGGCGAACGGTGCTCAAACGGCCAACGCCGGCAAGATCAACGTGCTGCTGGTGGATTTCGACACCAACGTGCGCTCGACCGTGTCGGTGGACATGTCTGACAAGGCTGCTGCCCTGAAAACATTGGCCGCTGCTCTGGCGACCATGACATCGGGCGGTACCACCAACTACGAAGATGCGTTCAAGACCACGGCGAACTGGTTTGCCGGCTTGAACAGCACCAACCCGACGGGCGAGAACCGCACTTACTTCATCACCGACGGCGAGCCTAACGTTTACCAGAACACCAGCACGGTGCTCGGTACGGTGAACGGCACGGCAATCACATTGGCGACGGGCCTGGAAAGCTGGCATCTGGGCAGCACGTATTCGGTGAACGGCAAAGTTGCCATCGACACCGTGGGCCATGTTTACAGCTACGCCAGCAGCACAACCGGCAAGCTTGTGGGCACCCTCGCCAGCCACGCCGACGGTATGGGCGGTCAGGAATACAGCCTGAATTCACCTGAAACCAACGGCAGCAGCGTCGTGCTGGCTGAAGCGGACACCGGTTACGCACTGCTGCTGAAGCAGTCGCCCACCATCGAAGCGATCGGCCTGAACTCGGCGGTCAAGACGAGCACGCTCAATCACTACGACAGCGACGGCCACGCGCAGACCAACGTCAACGCCGATGACCTGGCCAAAGCGGTACTGGGCGACCAGAAAGCGATCGCTCCGGGCAGCGACACCGTTAATGGTGGCGACGGCAATGACATCCTGTTCGGTGATCTGATCACCTTCAACAACCAGGGCGGCATTACGGCGCTGAAGGCATTCGCGGCAGATACCTTGCACGTCAACGTGTCGACCATCGATGACAAGACGCTGCATTCGTTCGTGACCAGCCACATTGATCAGGTCGCAGACCTGGCCGGCAAGTCATCGACCTCGCTGGACGGCAACGACACGCTGCTGGGCGGCAATGGCAATGACATCCTGTTCGGTCAGGGTGGCAATGACGTGCTCGTCGGCGGCAAAGGCAACGACATCCTCTTCGGCGGCGCCGGTGCGGACACGTTCACCTGGAAAGCCGGCGACACCAACAGCGGTGGCGTTGACGTGATCAAGGACTTCAACAAGGACGCTGGCGACCGCATTGACCTGCGTGACCTGCTGCAAGGTGAAGACACCGACACCCTCAGCAAGTATCTGCAGGTCAGCAACGATGGCCATGACACCATTCTGCAGGTCAGCACCACCGGGCAGTTCGCGTCGAATGTCTCTGCGGCTGCCGCAGCGACCACGGCTGATGTCCACATCAAGGTGGAAGGCGTGACCTGGAGCAATTCCATGGTCAACTCGCTGGTGAGCGGTGCGGATCCGACCATCAAAGTCGATCACCACTGATAGCTGAGTCGCGAGAGCTGTTGTACTGTGCTGGCAATCGTCCCTGACGGTTGCCAGCACCGTTACTCCCTGAGGAATGAGCCATGTTTTACGTTCAGCGCGATGCCGATGGAACGCTAGTTCGCGTGGAAGCAACGGCGTTCGCCGAAGCGAGCGAGCAACTGCCGCCCGATGACCATCAGGTGCAAGCCTGGTTTGCCAACGAAGTGGTCGAGAAAAGCCTGATCCAGCTCAAGTCCAGCGACATGGACATGATCCGGGTACTGGACGACTTGATTCAGGTCCTGACCAGCAAAGGCATCCTCAACATCACCGACCTCCCCTCCGCCGCACAGGCGAAACTGATGGATCGTACCCAGGCCCGGGAAACACTGGGCGGCCTGAGCGACCTGATCAATGATGATGAACAACGGCTGATCTGAAACGCCCCTTTCTGTAAACGCCTTCAGCAGCAACGCGCCTACCCGCCCCTGGGTAAGCCCGTGTTCGGGTGCGTGATGCAAAATCTATGGGAAATCAGAGGCCAGACGCGGCTGCCCGGTGAATGCAACGCGCTTGCCCGCGAATGCACCTTCCGACGCGCCGTCCTTCACGCCTGACACGAGGCCTATTGATCAAACCACACAAATGCGTAGGAGCCGGCTTGCTGGCGAACGCGTTCTGTCGGGACTGACCCACCGCAATCGCGAGCAAGCTCACTCCTACAATTTCTGCACCCGCATCCAAATCCGCGTCGAACGCAAATCCCCTGTAGGAGCGTGGCTTGTCCCGCGATCTGGCGCGCAGCGGCAGTAAACCCAGTGAATGCGGTGTGTCAGCCAGTACAGCGTCGCGAGGTTTTACGACTGCTGCGCAGCCGATCGCGGGACAAGGTGGAGCGCCACCCCGGCACCTCCTAGAACGCGCGGCGTCAGGTGCAAAATTCAGGTTCGCGGCAGATGCAAATCCGTAGGAGCCGGCTTGCTGGCGAACGCGTCCTGTCGGTTATAGAAAGGTGACTGACCCACCGCAATCGCGCGCAAGCTCACTCCCACAATTTCTGCACCCGCATCCAAATCCGCGTCGACCGCAAATCCCCTGTAGGAGCAATCGGAGGTTACGACGGTCGCGAAAGCGGTGTGCCAGATGACATCGAAGTCGTCTGGCACACCGCCTTCGCGGGAAAGCCTGCTCCTACAGGTAGTAGCGCGTCAGCGGGCATTTCACGCGATCTAGCGCGGAGCAAAGGCGCAGCCGACGCATTAAAGACGACCGATCAGTACTGCTTACGTCGGACCTTGATGTCGCCCTGCTGGTATTGCTGATACCCCGTATAGGGAAGCAGCACGGTATCGGCGACAGCGGAAAGGGCCATGTCCAATGCAATGGTGGGTGCAGACCAGTGTGGGCCGGAAACTGGCGGGGCGTTCAAGGTGCAGAACTGGTAAACCGCACCGCTGTAGGCACGGGGGATGGACTGGCAATTGGAGCTGTGTCGCGCCAATGTGTCCGCGGCCCCTTTCTCGTCGTTGAGGGTCTTGATGGTGCCGCACCCTGAGAGGGTTGCCATCATTAATAGTGCAGTCCATAGCTTCATAAGTGCGCTTCCATTGTTTGATTTGAAATAACGACGCGGGTCGCGTGTCGATGTAAACCCAAGCTTGACCACCCAACGCAATGGTGGACGACGCACCGCCGGCAGTCCGCGTTGGATCAGGCCCCTGTTGGTCGGCAATATACCCGAAAGGATGGCATGGATCGCGGTCTGCTTCTGCCCGCAGGGCTTAGGAGCGCGCTTGCCCGCGAATGCACTTTCCGACGCGCCGCACTCCACGCCAGACACCACGCCTATTGATCAACACACGCAAATCCGTAGGAGCCGGGTTGCTGGCGAACGCGTCCTGTCATCTGATAAGGAGGTGACTGACACACCGCATTCGCGGGCAAGCGCGCTCCTACACAGAGCGCGTCAGTTAGCATCATTGAGTTCACCGGCAGACGCATTGGATGACCACCCCCGCCGCTGTGAAATCGCAGGATGAAATGGGATGGACCGCGGTCTGCTTCTGCCCGAAGGGCGTAGGAGCGCGCTTGCCCGCGAAAGCGTTTTCCGGGGCGCCGCCCCCCACGCCTGACACCACGCCTATTGATCAACCCATGCAAATCCGTAGGAGCCGGCTTGCTGGCGAATGCGTTCTGTCAGTCGCTAAAGGGGTGACTGACACACCGCATTCGCGGGCAAGCGCGCTCCTACACAGAGCGCGTCAGCCAGCATCATTGAGTTCACCGGCAGACGCATTGGATGACCACCCCGCCGCTGTGGAATCGCAGGATGAAATGGAATGGACCGCGGTCCGCCTCTGCCCGAAGGGCGTAGGAGCGCGCTTGCCCGCGAATGCGCTTTCCGGGGCGCCGCCCCCCACGCCTGACACAACGCCTATTGATCAACCCACCCAAATCCGTAGGAGCCGGCTTGCTGGCGAACGCGTTCTATCAGTCGCTAAAGAGGTGACTGGCACACCGCATTTTCGCGGGCAAACGCGCTCCTACACAGAACGCGTCAGCCATCGATATTAAGTTAAAACAGCGGGCGCGTTCCTTCGTTCGTTACTTCCACGGCGCAGGATCCCCGAACAACTGCCCCTGTACCCCTTCAATCCCCATCTCGACGATCACCCGGTGTTCGCCTTCTGTCTCAACCCGCTCGGCAATCAGTGGGAGGTCGATACTGTGGGCCGCGCGCTGGACCGCTTCGATGAACAAGCGCTTATGGCTTTCCTGGTCAATGGTGCGGATGTAGCTGCCATCGATCTTCAAATACGCCAGCCCCAAATGAGCCAGGTTGCCGATCATGCTGAAACGTCCGCCGAAGCGTTGCAGCGCCAGGGAATAGCCGGCTTCTTGCAAACGTCGGGTCAACTTCTCCAGCACCGCTTGCTCCGGCACCTGCTCCTCGCCGATCTCGAAGGTCAGGCGCGCGCCGAGTTTCGGGTGCTGGCGCAGGGCGTTGAACACTTCATTCAGCGCGGACGCATCGTTGAGCGTGGCCGCCGACAGGTTCAGCGCCAAGCGCTCATTGTGCGTACCCAGATGCCTCAGTACCTGCTGCAGCATCAGCATATCCAGCCGGCTCGACCAACCGAACCGCTCCAGCCACGGCAGAAAGCGGCCGGCCGGAATCGTCTCGCCGTCAGCATCGACCAGCCGTGACAGCACCTTGTAATGCATCACGGTCGACCCATCGCCCGACGTGACCACTGGCTGAAAGAACAGCTGAAAACGCCCGTGCTCTAACGCATGATCCAGCGTCCTGTGCCACGCATGCTGGTCTTCACCCAGATCGCCAATCGCGCCACGCTCGATGCAATACCAGGACTGCTCGCCGCCGCTTTCCGCCTGGGACAGCGCCTGATCGGCCAGCCCCAGCAAGGTCAGCGAGGCATCGCCCGGGCTGTACGGCGCCAGCCCCATGTGGGCGACGGGTGAGACATCGGAAGCGCCGGTGGCTTCCAGACTCTGCAGCGCTGCGTCGAGATTCTGCACCAGTTGCACGGCTTCATCGTGAACCATACCCGGCGCCAGCACGGCGAACTCCCCGCCACGGCTGCGGCTGATGAGGTTGCGGGTTTCAGGATACTTCTCACAGTGACGCACCAACTGCTCCGCCACCGCCACCAGCAAGGCATCGGTGCGCTTGCCACCCAGACGCTGGTTCAAGCCAGCCAGGTCGTTGACGCGCAACATCATCAAATACCCCGCACGGCCGTCTTCCAGATGACTGACGTGGGCGTTGAGCTGCATGTCGAAATAACGGCGGTTGGACAGCCCGGTCAGGCTGTCCTGATACGACTCGATGCGCAGCTTCTCACTGCGCTCGGTGCTTTCCTGAAACAGCGCCTTGAGCTTCTCGACCATCTGGTTCATCGCCTGCACCACCCGGCGCAGCTCCGGCGTGCGCGGCAGTTCGGGCAACACCAAGAACTCACGACGGCCAATCGCCTGGGACTGCGCGACCATGTAGTCCAGCGGCTTCAACTGCCGGCGCAACAACATCGCGCCGAGAATCGCACTGACTACGCCGCACACCAGCAACCAGCCAAGGCTGCCCAGCGCGCTCTGCCACAGCTTGGCCAGCGCGAACATCGGATGGCTCACCACCTCGACCCGCGCCGTCTGCTGCCAGCCACGGCTGACAATTGCCTCGCCGCCCGCCGGCTCAAGCCCGATGGCGTTGATGAACCACTGCGGCACACCCTGATTGTCCGGCGTCGCACTGCGCTCGACGATGGCGTCGCCACTGGCCAGATCCACCACGCGGATGCTCGCGTAATAACCGCTGTCGAAGATCGACGCCACCATCAGCTCGACCATCGCCGGGTCGTCGATATTGGACGTCAGCGACAGCGCCAGCGAGGTCGCGGCGTCCTGGGCGTGGGAGCGCAACTGATTGACGTACTGCGCCCGCGAGCTTTCCAGGCTGACGACAAAACTCCCCGCAAAGGCAACCACCAGAAACAGACAGATCGCGATCAACAGCTGTTTGAACAGAGACATCAGTACTCCTAATTCTCGGGCTCGGTGGGGAAGCCTTCTGCAGACATTTTTTTCAGCACGTCCTGCCACCGGGACAGACGTTTGGTGTCGCTCACTTTCTTGTTGCCCTGCGCGCCCGGCAGCCACAGTCCTTCAGCGTTGAAGGCATACACCGGCAACAGGTCCGTTCGTTGGCTGGCGGGTTTGATGTCGTCGATCAGGCTGTCAAGCACCAGCGGCATGGCGTTGGGGCTCGAGTAATAGGTCAGCACCATGTGCGCGCGGTTCAGGCGCAGCGCCTTGACGTACGTAATCAGCAGCTTCTCGCTGGGTACCCCCAGGCGCCGAAGGCTGAAATACTTGGCGATCGCATAATCCTCACAATCCCCCGCACCCTTGATCAGCGACTCGACCGGCGTCGCCCAATAATCGACCTCGTGCCACAGGTCGATGTCTTCGGCGTAGCGCATCTGCTTGTTGAAGAACAGATTCACGACGTTGAGCTTGTCCATCTCGCTGACTTGCTTCTCGGTCGCCAGCAAGTTCTGCCAGGCATCGATGCGCTGCTTGCCCGCGCCCAACGGTCCGTACAGCGCTTCGGCGCGGCGGCTGATCAGGGAAAAATCCCAATCCGCGTTCAGATAGCCGACACACGCCGTGCACGTCAGTGCAAGCGCCAGAAGCATCCATAATCCGGGGCGCTTTTGAGCCGGGCGTGTCGCCAATTTGTCTCGTCCATCAGGCAATGGATAACGGAAAGCGATGGTGAGGGGTTGGGGGAGGAAACGCAATGGCGCGGTGAGATCATGACGACCTCAGGACCGGTCTGTATCAAGCCGACCAGCCACGCTGATTGAGCACAACATCCTGGCCGATGACGACCGCACTCAGCGGGGTTAAAGTGTGCCGCTTGTTCTATTCGCCGTTCTTATGAGAGATAAAGAAACCATGCACGCGACCCCACTCGCCATCCCCGATGTGATGGTTTTTGAGCCCAAGGTGTTTGGCGACGAACGTGGATTTTTCTTCGAGAGTTTCAATCACAAAGTTTTCGAAGAGGTACTCGGACGCCAAGTCAGTTTCGTTCAGGACAACCATTCACGCTCAGCCAAGGGCGTGCTTCGCGGGCTGCACTATCAAGTCAAGCAGCCTCAGGGCAAGCTGGTGCGTGTGATCAGTGGTGAGGTGTTCGACGTCGCGGTCGACTTGCGCAGGCGTTCTCCTACCTTTGGCCAGTGGGTGGGTATTCACCTGAGCGCAGAGAACAAGAAGCAGCTATGGATTCCGGAAGGGTTCGCCCATGGGTTTGTGGTGCTGTCCGAAGTAGCGGAGTTCGTTTACAAAACCACCGACTACTGGGCGCCTGAGCATGAGCGCAGCCTCGCCTGGAACGACCCGACAGTAGCGATTGACTGGCCGCTGGACCGTGCACCGAGTCTCTCGGGCAAAGATCAGCAAGCGGTCAGTCTCACTGCCGCCGACGTATTCGAATAAAGGCTAGCGCGAACGCGCCGTCAGACCTGTCTCCACGAGTGGGCTACCCCTTGGCCGCCCACACGTAAGCGATGCCGTTACCCTAACGCGGCTGACCGTCCAGCAGACCGCGCAGGTACTGGCCGTAGCCAGTCTTCTTCAACTTCTCGGCCTGTGCCGCCAGAACATCGGCGGAAATCCAGCCGTTGGCGTAACCGATCTCTTCCAAACACGCCACTTTCCAGCCTTGGCGCTGTTCGATGGTGTGAACGAAGTGGCTGGCCTCAAGCAGCGACTCATGAGTGCCAGTGTCGAGCCAGGCAAAGCCGCGCCCCAACATCTGCACGGTCAGGCTTTTCTGCTCAAGGTAAGCGCGGTTCACGTCAGTGATTTCAAGCTCGCCGCGCTCGGAAGGCTTGATGCTTTTGGCGATCTCGACGACCTGATTATCGTAGAAGTACAAGCCGGTCACTGCATAGCTGGACTTCGGTTGGGCTGGCTTTTCTTCGATACTCAAGGCACGGCCGCTCTTGTCGAACTCGACCACACCGAAACGCTCGGGATCGTTAACGTGATAACCGAACACGGTGGCGCCTTCGGTCTGCTCGCACGCAGCGCGCAGATTGTCCGAGAAGTGCTGGCCGTAGAAGATGTTGTCGCCCAGGATCAGACAGCAAGGGTCTTTGCCGATGAACGTTTCGCCGATGATAAAGGCTTGTGCCAGGCCATCCGGGCTCGGTTGCTCGGCGTAGGTCAGCTCGATGCCATACTGACTGCCGTCGCCCAGCAATTTGCGGAAGCTGGGCAAGTCTTCTGGCGTGGAGATGATCAGTATCTCGCGCATCCCGGCCAGCATCAGTACCGACAGCGGGTAAAAAATCATCGGTTTGTCGTAGATTGGCAGCATTTGCTTGGATACGCCCAAGGTCAGCGGGTGCAGACGCGTTCCCGAACCGCCAGCCAGAATGATTCCCTTACGATTAGTTGTGTTCATTTGTTAAGAGCTTCCATAAGCATGCGGGTTACACCACTTTGCCAATCCGGCAAGTGCAGGGATAAGGCGTTGCGAAGCTTGTCCGTTGAAAGACGTGAGTTCAGCGGACGGCTAGCGGGGGTCGGGTATTGCGTGGTCGGAATGGGATTGATCGTCTCGACAGCAAGCACTTCGCCATTGGCGCGCGCGAAGTCGATGACATAGCTGGCGTAGGCGTGCCACGACGTTTCACCTGTCGGCGCCAGGTGGTAAATGCCAAACAGCTCGGGACGTACCAAGGCTTGCTGCACCGCCGCAACGGCGACGTCCGCCAGCAAATCGGCGCCTGTTGGCACACCGATCTGATCGGCAATCACGTTCAGCGACGGCCGATCTTTGGCCAGTCTCAGCATGGTCTTGGCGAAATTATTGCCGCGCGCCGCATAAACCCAGCTGGTGCGGAATATCAGGTGCTTGCAGCCAGAGGAAGCAATAAGCTGCTCGCCCTCCAGCTTGGTGGCGCCGTAGTAATTGACCGGCGCGACGGTGTCGGTTTCTTTCCACGGTGTCGTGCCGCTGCCGTCGAACACGTAATCGGTTGAATAATGTACAAGCAGCGCGTCGAGTCGCTTCGCCTCTTCGGCCATCACCTGACTCGCCAGCGAATTGATCGTATGGGCCTGCTCGCGCTCGGTCTCGGCTTTGTCCACTGCCGTATAAGCAGCGGCATTGACGATGATCCGGGGAGCAACGCTGCGGATGGCTTCCCGCAGACCGGCGAGGTCTGACAAATCGCCTACCAGCGTGCCGTAGGGAGTGGCGGCCGGATGGCGATCAAGCGCAACCACCTCACCCAACACGCTCAACGCGCGTTGCAACTCCCAACCGACCTGTCCGTTTTTACCCAGCAGAAGAATCTTCATGCCTTGTCAGCACGCGCAGCGTAATTCTTATCGATCCACTGCTGGTAGCTGCCGCTTTTGACGTGCTCCACCCACTCAGGATTGTCCAAGTACCACTGCACCGTTTTGCGGATGCCCGACTCGAAGGTTTCCTCTGGAACCCAGCCCAGCTCGCGCTGGATTTTGCTGGCATCGATCGCGTAACGCAGGTCGTGGCCCGGACGGTCCTGAACGTAGGTCAGCAGATCGATATGAGGACGGAATGCTGAATCAGGGCGCAGTTCGTCAAGTAATGTGCAAACGGTGCGCACAACTTCGATGTTCTGCTTCTCGTTGTGCCCGCCGATGTTGTAGGTCTCGCCTACTTCCCCTTCGGTGACCACTTTGTAGAGCGCACGGGCGTGATCTCCAACGAACAGCCAGTCACGAACCTGGTCGCCCTTGCCATAGATGGGCAGCGGTTTGCCTTCCAGTGCATTCAGAATGACCAGAGGAATCAGCTTTTCCGGGAAGTGGAATGGCCCGTAGTTGTTCGAGCAATTGGTGACCAATGTAGGCAGGCCGTAGGTGCGAGCCCAGGCGCGAACGAGATGGTCGGAGCTGGCCTTGCTGGCCGAGTACGGCGAGCTTGGTTGATACGGCGTGGTTTCGGTGAAGAGGTCTTCCGGCCCTTCGAGGTCGCCGTACACTTCGTCGGTCGAAATGTGGTGGAAACGGAAACCCGCCTTTCGGGTGTCTTCCAGCGACGACCAGTAGTTGCGCGCCGCTTCCAGCAGCACGTAGGTGCCGATGATGTTGGTCTGGATGAACTCGGACGGGCCGCTAATGGAGCGATCAACGTGGGACTCTGCTGCCAGATGCATCACGGCGTCCGGTTGATGTGCGTGGAATACGCGGTCAAGGTCTTCGCGGTTGCAGATATCGACGTGCTCGAAAGCATAGCGCTCGTTCTGGTCAAGGGCCTGAAGCGACTCGAGGTTGCCCGCATAGGTCAGCTTGTCGACATTGACGACCGAATCGGTGGTGTTGGCAATAATGTGCCGTACGACAGCAGAGCCTATAAAGCCTGCGCCGCCAGTAACTAAAATCTTCACGCGAGTTATCTACCTTGATCGATCCGCAACGCCCTCGTGGCGCCGCGTGAGGTTGTGGCATAGACACTCCCGCGTTAGTCGGGATGAATCCTGAATCCGAACAATGTCGCTCCTTGCCAAGCGACGCAGAATACAAGCTCTTACGCATCATTTACAGGTTGGACGTATCAAGCGTTGCCGTTCAACAGTGCATGCCAGACGATCTGGCATTTGCGACAAATGCTTAGAGGGCGAACGCGTGGTAGTCTCGCGAACTTATTTTTTGTGACTCACCGGGTTGGTTTGGAAACGCGTATGGATATTGGTTTGAGCTGCACCGTCTGGGCAATGTGTGAACGTGCCGGTCATCTCGATGGGATCGGCGTGTACACCCGCTCTTTGTGGCAGGCGATGGAAGCGCTCAAACAAAGCGAAGACCCGAGCATCACCGTCAAACCCTACGCGTTCGGCCGCAATCTCCCTGAACTGGCGTGCGGCGTACCCAAGACACTCTCGACTGATTTCCGCATTCAGGTGCTGGCGAGCGGTTTGCTCAGCCTGCCGCTGCCCAACTCCTCCGCCATCGCTCGCGATGTCGACATCGTCCACGCCTCCGATCACCAGATCCCGCGCATCAGCGGCGTGCCCGTCATTGCCACGGTGATGGACGCGATTCCGCTGATCCATCCCGAGTGGATCAGACAGAACCTCAAAACCCTCAAGGGTTGGCTGTTCGCGCGAAGCGTTCACAGCGCCGATCACCTGATCACCATCTCCGAACACAGCAAGCAGGATCTGGTCACGCACATGGGGATTGCCCCCGAGAAAATCAGCGTGACGCCCCTGGGCGTGGACCCGGTCTACTTCGAGCGCATTCCCCTCGAAACCCGCGACGCTGTTCTGGACAAACACCAACTCAAACCCGGTTTCTTCCTGTTCATCGGCACGCTGCAGCCGCGCAAGAATCTGCCGAAGGTGCTGGAGGCGTTCAATGCGCTGCCAGAGCCGGTGCGCAAACAGCACCCGCTCATCGTGGTGGGACGTGACGGCTGGGCCAACGAAGACCTGATTCCGCAGCTCAAGGCGCTGGAAGCAAAGGGCGAAGGGCGCTGGCTCAGTTACCTGCCGCAGTCCGACGTGTTCGCACTGCTCCAGAGCGCCAGCGCATTGGTGTTTGCGTCTTTGTACGAAGGGTTTGGCTTGCCGGTGATCGAAGCATTCGCGGCGCAGTGCCCGGTCATTGCGTCGAACACCACGTCCCTGCCGGAAGTCACCGGCAATGCCGCCTGGGCGGTCGACCCGCTGGATGCTGCAAGCATTTCGGCGGCCATGCTCGACGTCTTGAGCAACGATGCGCTCAGAACCGAGCGAGTTGAAATAGGGCTGGAACGCGCCCGTCAGTTTACTTGGGAGGAATGCGCGCGACAGACCCTGGCGGTGTACCGCAAAGTGTTGGCGGCACACCCCAAGGCGTAAGCGGCTGAAGGCTACTTAGGGGTAACTTTGGTGTTACTGGGGGCTGAATTATTCAAGTCCTTTAGCGCTTCCGAATCATCGCCGCCCAGCCAGACGTTCACGCTGGCAACGCTCTCTTGCGACAGCTTGCCGGCCCAGCGATTCAGGATGAACAGATTGGTGATGAAGTCGTACTGCGATTTCAGCAGATCGCTGCGCGCCTTGAATTCGTTCTGCACAGCGGTCAGCACGTCGACGGCGTTAACCACACCATAGGTAAACGCCTTCTGCGCCGCGATGCTCGACTGTTTGGCCGAGGACAACGCGTTCTGCCCCGCGCGGATCTTGTCCACGGCAGACTGGGCCGTCAGATACGCGTTGGTGGTTTCCTTCACCACTTGCCGGCGAACCCCTTCAAGATCCTGCTCGGCCGCATATTGCTCGTCATACAGCCCACGCACTCGTGCTGAGGTCGAGCCGCCGCTGTAGATCGGCACTTTCAGGCCAATGGTTGCGACGTAGCTGTCGCTTCGAGGGGTCAGCGTGTTGTCGTAACCGACGTCACTCTGTTGAGCGCCCAAGTTCAGGCTCAGAGAAGGGTAGTGACCGCCCTTCCCCTCACGAACCGCTGCATCGGCCGCCGCCAGGTTGCTTTCATAGGCTTTCAGGCGGGGGTTGCTGTCGAGCGCTTGGGCGATCCAGGCATCAAGCGGCAGCGTAGGTGCCTGCAGCGCGATGTCGTTCCGGATCCGGCTCAAGCGCTCGTTGATCGGGCGACCGACAATTTCCGACAATCCTTCCCGTGAAAGACGCACCTGATTGCGCGCTTCGATCTCTTGGGCCAGCAATGAGTCGACCCGCGCTTTGAGATCCAGCATGTCGGTGATCTTGGCCATCTGCTTGGCGTACATGGCGTTGACACGATCGAGACTGCCCTGAGTGGCGCGCCGCTCGGCCGAGACCAGCTCCAGCGCATCATCGGCAGCGAGCGCCGCGAAGTATCGCTTGGCCAGATCCACCGTTGCTTCGGCCTGGGAGTCCTCGGACTGCGACGCCTTCTGCAATGTGACGCTCTTGGCCTTCTGATAACGCTCCCACGCTTCCTTGTTGTAGATGAACTGGCTGAGGTTCAGCCCATAACTTTTGTTGTCGTAGATTTCCCGCGACTCAGCGTCTTTGCGCAAGATCCTGTTGAAGTTGCTGTCCACCGACACCTGGGGCAACAACCCGCCAAACGCTTCGCGCTCCTGCTGTTCGGCAGAGCGCGCGTGGGCATAGGCCGACAGAATGCGCGGGTCTTCAAGCCGCGACTCTTTGTACAGCGTCATCAGATCAAGGGAATAGGTAGAAGCGCTGACCTGTTGCGGGGCTACAGGCTGTGCGGCATGAGCGTTGAGTGCGAGCAAACCAAAAAGCAAACCGGGAAGAAAACGTACCACTGTCATTCCTCGATCATCGACTTGGCGAACATGTTGCGCGCAGGCTTGAGCAGGTATTGCAGCATCGTGCGTTCGCCGGCATTGATCAGCACTTCCGCCGGCATGCCCGGCTGCAACTTGCGATCGCCCAGGCGCTTCAGACCTTCATCGGTGATTTTCACCCGCACAAGGTAATAGCCCTCGCCTGATTTTTCGTCAGTGAGACGGTCCGCCGAGATTCGCGTGACCTCCCCCTGAATCACCGGAGTGGTAGCGCTATTGAAGGCGCTGAAGCGCACGTCCGTGAGTTTGCCAAGGGTGATGCGGTCGATGTCATTCGTCGAGACGTGCGCTTCAACTACCAGGTCCGAAGACTCCGGCACGATGTCCAGCAACGGTGTTCCCGCGCTGACGACACCGCCGATGGTGTGCACTTTCATGTCCAGCACCATGCCGTCTTCCGGCGCGCGGATGACGATGCGCGACAGCCTGTCCTTGAGCGCGCTGGCCTTCTCCTGCAAGTCGAAGACCTGCGCCTGCACGTCACTCAAGTCCTTGGCGACATCGGAGCTGAATTTCTGGTTGGTCTGGACAATCTGCATTTCGGTTTCGTTGATCTGCAGACGCGTCTTGGTGATGGTCGACTGGTGGTCGGCGACCTCAGACTTGAGCATGTCCAGCTTGCGCTCCTGCTCAAGCAGACGCTGGTTGTCGACGAAGCCCTGGCGCAGCAGATCCTTAAGCTCGGTGATCTCGCGGGTATAGGATTTCTCGAGATTGACCTTGGTGCCGATCATGTCGTTGAGGCCAATGATTTGCTGCTTCAACTGGCCGATGCGCTCTTGCTGCACCGAGATCTCGCCCAGACGCGCGTCATGCCGCGACCTGAAGACCTGGGCTTCACCATCAATGGCCTCGCGGGCACGATCGCTTTCAACGCCATCGATCTTCAACGCCGGGATAGCGGGCAGATTGTCACGTTCAGCGCGAAGACGGGCCTCTTTGGCGCGAGCCGTGATGAGCTGGTTACGGGTGGATTCGTATTCGGAACTGAGTTGGCCATCGTCAAGGATGATCAACGGATCGCCCTTGTGCACGGTGTCGCCATCACGGGCGCGCAGCTCTTTTACGATCCCGCCTTCCAGATGCTGAACGGTTTTGCGGTAGCTCTGTACGGTGACAACGCCGGTGCCGTAGACCGCGTTGCCCAGCGGAGCAAAAGCTGCCCACGTGCCGAACAAACCAAAGGTCACCAGGACAATCGTCATCCCGACCCGGCGGATGCCGCGGTCGGAAGTCGGCATATCATCAGACGGCTCGTCGAGCACGGTAATCGCGTTACTGGTCATTCAAGAATTCCTTTCAGGCGCTGGGCTGAATTGCGCCGGTCGCAGCTGGAGCTGGAGCAACACGAGGCGGGGTTTGACCCTGCGTCTGGGCTTGAGCTTTGGCCTGTTGCTGAGCCAGTTCGGCGATCACTTGATCACGCGGGCCATACATCGTCATCGCGCCGCTGTTCAGGACCATGATCCGGTCCAGCCGCGAAAGGACATTGGGGCGATGCGAAATAATGAACACCGTCGCGCCGGTCTCTTTCATCTTCTGCAGTGCCACGCCCAATGCACGCTCACCGACCTCATCGAGGTTGGAGTTGGGCTCATCCAGCACGATCAACCGAGGGTTGCCATATACCGCACGCGCCAGACCAATGCGCTGCCGCTGGCCGCCGGACAGGTTGACGCCTTCGCTGCCGATCACGGTGTCGTAGCCGTCCGGCAATTGCAGGATCATTTCATGGACGCCGGCAATGCGTGCTGCCACCACGGTTTTCTCGGGATCGACCTTGGTGAAGCGAGCGATGTTATCGCTGATGCTGCCTTCGAACAGCTCGATGTCCTGCGGGAGGTAACCCAGATGCGGACCCAGCTTTTGCTTGTCCCAAGTACTGATGTCGGCGCCATCGAGCCTGACCACACCGTGCTGTGGCGGCCAGATGCCGAGCAACGCACGCGCCAGCGTCGACTTGCCTGCCGCGCTCGGTCCGACGATACCGACGATACTGCCCGCGGGCGTCACGAAACTGATGTTCCTGATCACCGCCGCTTTCGCACCGGGTGGCGCCACAACGAGGTTTTCGACCTGCAGATGCCCTTCCGGATCAGGGAGAGACATGCGCTCCGGCTCGGCGTTGAGCTTGTCCAGCGTGTCGTTCAAGCGCTGGTACTGCACGCGAGCAGCGACAAAGCCTTTCCAGCTGCCGATCATCAGATCGATAGGTGCGAGTGCACGGCCTAGCAAAAGAGAGCCGGCCATCATCAAGCCCGGGTTAATTTCGTGAGTGATCACCAGGTACGCGCCCGCCGCCAGCATCATCGACTGAGCCCAGTTGCGGAACGTCTTGGAAATGGACGTGATGACGCCACTCTTGTCGCTGGCATCGGACTGCAAAACCAAAACGCGCCGCTGACGAACAGCCCATTTGCCCATCAGCGTATCGAGCATGCCCATGGACTCTATGACTTCAGCGTTGCGCAGACTTTTGGTGGTGTGCAGGTTGGCAGTGAGGCTTTGCTTGTTGGCTTCTGTCAGCGCCTTGCCGGTGTAGCGGTGATTGAGGTAAGCCAATACCACCAGAACAACGGCCGCAATGACCGTCATCCATCCAAACCAGGGGTGGAACAGAAACATCACGGCGGTGTAGGCCGGAAGCCACGGCGCATCGAAAAACGCAAACAACCCGTTACCGGTCAGAAATTGCCGCAGCGAGGTCAGGTCATTGAGCGACTGCGCCGAGGCGTCCATACCACCGCTGTTCAACGCCTTCTTGAAGCTCGCGCGGTATACGTCGCGACTGAGCAGGACATCCAGCCGATTACTGATGCGCACCATGATGCGCGACCTCACCCATTCGAGGGAGCCCATCGTGATCATCAGGATGGTAAGAATCAGGGTAAGCATGATCAGCGTGGAGGTGCTGCTACTGGGCACCACCCGACCTGAAATCTGAATCATGTAAAAGGTGGGAACCAGCATTAACGTGTTGACGAAAAAACTGAAGAACCCGACGGAGAGGAAGCTTCCGCGACAAGCCTTGAGCGCTGCTTGCAGGTTGTTTTCGTGTGAACGACTCATAGAATCCATTACTGATGAGAAAAAGGCTAAAACGCCCGAGAGTGTACCAGCGACAGATCAGACAGACAGCATTAAGAGGCCATCAACGACTGCCGGGGTGAGCCATTCAGATTAAGTTTTCTTAATGTTTCAATACTGGACAATTCAACAGCTCCGGTGCAGTGCGTACCATTCAGAAAGTTCATAAATTTGATACTCAGCCGGATGACAGGTCATGAATATGAGGGAGTAATGTTGCAGGCATTACTCACATCCCGCCACTACCGTTGCTCGATTTACCCCAAGTCGGCAACCCTCGATTTTCAGGCAGCATCAAGGCTGGGGGAGTAGCCGCAAACGAATCGAGTGAGCAGATCAACCACCTTTGCAGGCCTACCCCTGGGAATTTATCGAACGGATGGGCCAGCCGTCTCCACGCATACAGCGTCCAACATTACCCCGAAAAATTCATCAGCCTAACCGTCGCGCCCCTCAAATGCCCCGGCTAGAGCTGTCAAAATCTCCACGCCTCTCAAACGCGCGCCCTGAAAATCTTCCACGCAGCTACAACACTGCGACCCGCCGATTCCTTGCGCAGCCTCTCTTGCAAAGCGCTGCCAGCGTCGTGTCGTGGCAGCCGTTGCTCTCAAGAAGATGATCATCCTGCCGACACACACATAACCCGAACGCATCGGACCAACGGTTCCCACAAACGGATGAATCCATATCACTATGCTCCGCACTCGTTTCGCACTGACAACCAGGAAGATTCCTACATTCCGAATTGACATTTCTGAGGGATCGATTAACCTCGCTCTTCGGCAGATGCCACCAGTGCGCCACTAAGTTACGCAGTACGATTGCAGCGTTGATGGACCAATTTTGTTGCTATCAACGGCTGTGAGCTCGGGATAAGAAGGAAACTTATTGAGTGCAGTCGCAAACATTAGATGGCTTGAAGATCAGTTCCCGCGTCACATTGCTTGAACCGGGAATGTATATCTTCCGTTACGCCTCACAGTCCTCCGCAGACAAGCCCGTCTGCATTGCGTTGCAGCAAGCTCCGCTTGGCAAAGGCGCCATCGATTTCTTCCCGGCTGAAGGCATCAGCAAGAACATGCTGGGCAAGCTGGGCGACACCATTGTGGCCCGGGTCAAGGGCGGCATCGCGACAGTCCTGATTACCGAATATCACATGTTCGATGAAAGCATTGATCCCATCGATCTGCGCATCGACCGTATCGACACGTCCCCCGCCATCATGCGCGACTACAGCGTGATCAGCGCTGCTGAGCCCAGTCCGGCCATAACCTCGAATACGGCGCCTGCATCGTTGACATTGATTGCCCACTTTCAGGGAATCGGTGATGTTCAGTCCCATGAGGGCTGGGCGGGCATGCATGACAGCACAAAGCGCCTCGAAGGCTTCGAAGTCATCTGGAATGACAAGCCCGTGGGTGTCGACCTGGTTTACACCTCTACAGTTTCAGGCTCAGGCCCGAGTTCGAACGTGCCTGCGGGGACCTTCACCGGCACGCGCGGCAAACGCCTTGGCTTGGTGTCGGCAGGCTTCAGCCTCGTCGGCCCGAACCGGCATCTATACGAATTATCTGGCCACATCGTGTTCAGCGGCTCCTCGCCGCGATCCATTGTGCCCAATCAGATGATGCATGGCCCCACCGGCACCGAGCCGTTGGTGGCGCTGCACATCTGCATTACACCCGTAACGAAGACGAACGCTGCCCGCTATAAGTCTCCGTGGGAAAACTCTGCATTGACGCAGAAACTCAGTAATACAAGCCAGATGGCTTGAAGTAACAGGACTTCCCATGCAATACGACAGCCCGGTTTCAGCAGCAAATATCCAAGCATTCCTGGACGCTCCGGCGTTCTCCGATACAACAGCGGCCACCATCAGCAGCTTGCTGAGCCTGGACACCGCTCAGACTGTCAACGTTGGCACTTGGGACGGCGTTAACGCTCCTCAGGTACCGGCTGGTCAGACTGCAGACGTTGTAGTAGCCAACATCGCAGGCGTACAGGGTGATCTGGTTGTTCTGGACGTCCCGGCTTCGTTGAGCTCGGCCAAAGCGTTCGTGTTCCAGAGCGACGCCAACCTGTCCGTGACCATCGATGCCCCAGCCGTTGCTGAGACTGCATCCCTTGCTCGCGCCTTTGCTGCTGCAGATGCTTCTACAGCTATCGCACTGGCCGTTACCACCGGCAATGGCGATGACATCGTCAATGTCAAAGGCGACCAGAACACCTACATCGACGCTGGCGATGGCAACGACACCATCACCACTGGCAACGGCAACAACACCGTTGTGGCTGGCGCTGGCAATAACGTCATCACCACTGGTACCGGCAACGACACCATCGTATTGAGCGGCGTTAACCACACTGACATCGTCAACGCTGGCGGCGGTTACGACGTTGTTCAACTGGACGGCACTGTTGCGGATTACACCGTAACTGCTGGCAATAACAACAACGTAACTTTGGCATCTGCAGCACTTAACCTTGGCCAGACTGCAGCAATCACTGATGCAGAGTTCCTGAACTTCGCTGATGGCACCACCATCGCACTGGCACACAGCGACGCTGAAGCTGCTGCACTGCGCCTGTACGAAGGCATCCTGGGTCGCGACGCTGATCAAGCTGGCGCTCAAGCGTTCACTGGTCTGGTAGAAGCCGGCACTTCGCTGACCGACATCGCTAACCAGTTCCTGAACTCTGCCGAATTCGGCGGTGCTCAGACCACAGATCAGATCGACAACCTGTACACCACCCTGTTGGGTCGTGCTGCTGATACTGCCGGTTCCGAGAGCTGGGTTTCCGTACTGGCAAACGGCGGTACTCTGGCTGATGTAGCTGCTGGCATTGCTGGCTCTGCTGAAGCACAGGAACTGGATCAGTCGAACGGCACCTTCGTTCGTGATCTGTACACCAACGTGTTGGGTCGCACTGCTGATGACGCTGGCCTGGACGCTTGGGTATCGCAACTGTTCAACGGCACCAGCCGTGGTGAAGTTGCTGCAGGCATCGTTGGTTCGGCCGAAGCTTCTGCCAAAACCGACGGCGCGTTCATCGACGCTCTGTACCAGACCGCTACCGGTCGTGCAGCTGACGACGCTGGCAAGGCTGGCTGGACCGAAGTCCTGGCTAACGGCGGCACTCACGCTGACGTCGCCATCGGCATCGTTGGTTCTGCAGAAGCAATCGCACACAACGACAACGTTGTAGTACTGCACGGCGCAGTCTAACTAGCCCTGTAGTAGCGATGGATACTCCCGGCCGCAAGGCCGGGTAGTGTGCAAAAAAAGGGGCGACTTTCGGGTCGCCCCTCTTTTATTTTTTAAGTGATAACGCCAGCTTATGTCCAGACCACCTGACCGTGTGCAAGAAACGCTCATGGACATTTTTCACCGTCATCGCCAGGCCGATGAGTGTGTACTCGCCGCTGCAGCACTTGAGCGCGCATTGCAGACGCCCGAATACTACCCAGAGGCTTGCATCTGGAAAGGTATCGATGCGCTGCCCCTGGACCCCAAGCTTGCATTTGTTTTTTTAAGCAACGCCGCCCATGCCTTTCCCTCACGCGCTGATGTCCAGGCTTTGCTCGGTCGCAGCATTCTCGCGCAAGGGCAACCTGCGCTGGCCAGCCGCTTTCTGAGTGGTGCCTGGCAAAAACTCCCTGATGAATCTGCACTGCGAATGATGCTCTGGCAGTCACGCAGTCAAAGTGAACCCCCTGAGAAACTCAGGCGCCTGATATTCGCGCAATTGCCAGACATCACCGCGCCAGCTGAACTGTCTTTCGTACTTAAACTGTTGGCGGCTCAGAAAGAGCTGACGGGCTGCGTCGGGGTGGTGAGTTACCTGGCTGACCAGCAGGAGATCCAGGGTTGGGCGGTCAATCTGCATGACCTGCAAAATCCTGTTCGGCTCCTGCTGGAGGCGAACGGGCATCAGATTGAAATGGTCGCCAACTCGCCCAGTGCCGTCCTCGCTGCCGCCGGTCTGCCAATAGCCCATGGCGGCGTGCGCATTAAAGTGCCTAACGCCATGGCAGCCGTAAATGTCCGCTTCGCCACAGGCGAAGCGCTGCAAGGCAGTCCGGTGTATGCGATGCCTGTTTTCAGCCCTCCACCGGCCTCAGCCACTGTGGGCGAGAAGCAGCCAGTGGACGTGCTGATTCCAGTATTTGACGGACTAGAAGAAACACTGGCGTGCATTCAAAGCGCAATCGACGCCCGCAAGTCGAACCGCACGCCTCATCGTCTTGTGGTGATCGAGGACATGACCCCGGTAGCGGCGCTGCGCAAAGCGCTCAAGGTCCTGGCAGCCAAGGGCAAGATCATCCTCGTTCAAAATCCGGTGAATCTGGGCTTCATTCGCAGCATGAACCGAGCGATGGCTCTGAGCCCCAGGCAGGACGTCGTCTGGTTGAACGCCGACGCGCGGGTTCACGGCAACTGGCTTGATCGCTTGCGTGACGTCGCCTACAGCGACACGTCGATTGCCTCAGTGACGCCTTTTACCAACAACGGAGAGCTGATGAGCTTTCCCGAGAGTCGCTTTAGCCACCCGATGCCCAGTGCGCTCGAACAGACCCGGCTGGATGATCTGGCTCGGCTTGCCAACAGCCCGGCGATGGAAATCGAGACCGGATGCGGCTTTTGTCTGTATATCAAGCGCGCAGCCATCGACGAAGTCGGCTACCTCGATGAAGTGGGCCTGTCACGAGGTTACGGAGAGGAAACCGACTGGTGCATGCGTGCACGGGCTCTGGGCTGGCGCCACATGGGCGCGCCGTCCGTGTTTGTCGCGCATCAGGGCGGAATCTCCTTCGGTGAAGAGAAGACCCTGCGCGTCGCGCACAACAACGCAATCCTCAGGCGGCGCTACCCGGACGCCTCTGCCCGGTTTGACGATTTTTGCCTGCGTGATCCCATCAAGCCTGCACGCCAGGCGCTGCAGCGCGCGCGTCTTGACGACGTGGCGGCGCAGATAGCGGAAAGCCCTCTGCGCAGCTGGCCCGAGCCTGGACTCAAGCAACTGCACATAGGGAAATCGAGCGCATTCGACGCCCCGCTCAGCATGACGTGGCGCTACCAGAACTCGCGCACGATAGTGACGCTGCAAGCGCAAATGAAGCCGCTGCTATTCAGCCTTGAATACGAACTGCCCGCACAAACCGAGCACCTGTTCAACGATCTGGCCAAGTTGGCAGTAGACGAATTGATCTTTCAGAATCTCGCGGGCGGACCTGATTGGCTATGCACCTTGCCTGCCCGGCTAGACAAATCGTACCGGGTTGTCTGCCGCGATGACGCACTGTTGCGCCATGCAAGCGTCGAGAGTTGGGCCACATTTGCGGTTCAGGCAAACAGCATTCATCTGCCGTGGCAGGCACTGCGGTCGCATTACGCCAGTGCGTTCCCCGGTGCCAGACTGGCCGTTGAATCAAGACAACACGTTCAACGCGTACATGTATCCCACCCTTCGTGCTTACTGATTGGCGATGCGCTGCATGATCAAGACATCGGCAATGAGTGGCTGGCACTCGCCAAACGCATCCGCCGCGACCAGCTCCCGATCAAATTGCTGATCCATGTCGACAGCCCTTGGCGTAAATCGCTGCTGACCTCTGGCGTGGTTCATGCACTGCCCCTGCTGTTCGGCCTGACACTCGAAGACTGCGTGCAGCTTGCAGGTTGCGAAGGCGTGCTCAGCCTGGACACAAACCCTGGCGCCGATTGGACCGCCCCTGACCTCGCTGACTCGCTTGGCGTTGGACTTTACGCGGTCCCGAGCGCGCTCGCCGTGGAGGCAGGAGCATTGCCCGTAAATCATTTACCCCTTACCCGAGCCGAGTCTGATGTCTCTTGAAGTTTTAACCACCCTCGCGCTCAGCGATCCAACACAGCCTGACGCCCCGATCCAAGGCGCGATTGTCGGACTGTATGGCGACGTGCTTCAAGGCTGGGCGCTTGACAGCACGCGGCCGGAACAGACGCTGGTCGTGGAGATTCTTGTCGACGGCGCCTGCGTCGCACTCGCCCGCGCTGATCAGTTTTACCCTGACGCGATTGCCGGCGATGACTTCCACGGGTTCACCGTGCAGCTCAGGCAGGGATGGATGGACGAAGCACGGCACATCAGCGCCCGGGTCGCGAATACCGATCACAGCCTGGCGGGCGACATAAATCTCCCTGCTGCACCCAATAAAGCGCCGCTGCCTGTTGCCACGCAAGTCTGGCACAGCGGCGGTCTGCGCCTGGGTGGCTGGGCCTGGGATCCTGACGCACCGCAACGTCACGTTCAGGTGATTGCGCGCGAGAACGATCGCGTGTTGGCGCAGATTTCTTGCGAGGAACACCACCAGGCACTGGTTTACCGGGCCACCAGCAACCACGGTTTTACCCTCGACCTCCCATGGGAACTGGCCGATGGCAAGCCCCACGTGCTTCACATCGAAAACGACCTCGGCCATCCGCTATCCGGGAGCCCGATACACCTGTGCTGCTGGCCGGAGGGTCTTGAAGGCCTGCTGAGAAATCACGAGCAACAGAGTCCGGATAAAAAGACCCTGGCATTGCTCAGCGAGGTCGCCAAGGATCATGGAATGCGCCTGCCGAAAAGTGCAGGCTTTCACCACTACCCTCAGTGGTTCGAGGCATTCCAGCGCGACGTTCCCCCGTCAGATGGATCGGTAGGCGTCAAGATCGGCGTGCTGCTGATCGCAGAAAGTGACAATGCCTCTGACGGATCAATCGCCAGAGGCCTGAACGTCCAAGGCTCACAGCCTTTTCATATCGTAGAGACGCAAAGTGCTGACGTGCTGTCTGCGTTGAAAGAACTGCTTGAGACCGGTTGCGAAGCCATTGTCCCGATCAAGGCCGGCGACCACTTGGCCAGTTTCGCGCTGGATCACTTGAGCCAATTGCTTAGTGACGGAGCTGCGTGGGGTTATGGTGACTGCGACCGCGACGGGCCACAGGGTGAGCGCTCCCTTCCGTGGCTGAAGCCCGTGTGGGACATCGATCTGTTCATCGGCGCAGACATTTTCACGCCTGGGGCGATCTTCAGCGCCACAATCGTCAATGAAGCGCTGACTCTCCTGACAGCTTCCGACCTGTCGCATTCGATCAGTTGGGACCATCTGATCGCCGGCGTCGCGCTGGCCACAGAGAAGCTGAACGCTCGTGTTGTCCATTTGCCCCACGTGGTTTATCACCGGGATCACCTGACGCCGGCGAGCCCGGAACAGGCTTCGCCGTCAGATGCTCGTCAGCACGCCATTGCCTGGCTTTGCGACGCGTTGACGCCAGGGTCAACGGTGAGCGCAGTTCCTCGGTTTCCAGCCTTGCTGCGTGCACACTGGCCACTTCCGTCCACCCTCCCCCGCGTCAGCCTGATCGTCCCGACTCGGGATCAGGTCGGTCTGCTGAGGACGTGTATTGAAGGCCTGCTGAATAACACGGATTACCCCGACCTCGAAATCATCGTGGTCGACAACCAGTCAAGCGATCCGGAGACGCTCACTTATCTGAGTGAGCTGCCGAAGCGTGGCGTGCAAGTGCTGCCGCATCCGTTTCCGTTCAACTACTCGACGATCAACAACCGGGCAGTCGAACACGCGACGGGAGACATCATTGGCCTGGTGAACAACGACATCGAAATCATAGAACCCGGCTGGTTGAAGGAAATGCTCAGCCAGCTGTTGCGTGAAAAGGTCGGCGCCGTGGGCGCGAAACTTCTGTGGCCCAACCGCATGGTGCAGCATGGCGGCGTTGTAGTGGGCATCAATGGCTTGGCAGCGCACACAGGTAACAACCTGGAAGAACATGATGCCGGGTATCTCGCGACGAACCAGATCACCCGTCGTCAGAGCGCAGTGACCGCAGCTTGCCTGTTGGTGCGCAGATCTGTTTTTGATGAAGTTGGTGGCCTGGACGAAGATGCGTTTCCCGTTGCCTTCAACGATGTCGACTTTTGCCTTCGCGTTCAGGCAACCGATCGGACCGTGATCTGGACTGCTTTTGCCAAGTTGATTCATGCTGAATCGGCGAGCCGCGGGAAGGACATCAGCGCTGAGAAGCGAGCCCGGGCGCAGCGGGAACAGCAGGGTTTTATTGAGCGGTGGTCGCTGGATGGGCAGGTTGATCCGCATTATCACCCGGGGTTGAGTAACGACTACCTGAGTGGATGTTATGGGGGGCTGGCTATGCCTCCTAAATATGTTGCCATGCGAACCGGCTCACAGACAGGATGATTACCTTCTTAATGAATGATCAGCAAAAATCCTGGTATTGGCGGAACGATAGCCGGGATGTTGATAGCGTGAAACCTCAGCCGCTTTTAACATCTTTCACGCATGGACCGCTCCAAGCATTCAAAGCCAGCGGATACGCTGGCGTCTATCAATCAAGCGTTCATGGCAGAGCAATAGCGAAAATATGAGAAGTTCCTATCAAGCGCTATACGAGTTTGGCTACAGTTTTTTATCACCGATGCTCAATCACTACACTCGACGACTGATTGACAGATCCAATGATCATAGAGTGGTGTGCCTTGCAAGAGAGGGCTGGGTCTTTTACAAGCTGATCAAACATCTCCAAGACTGTGACCTGATGGATCTGCAGCACGAACCGTTGTATCTGAAGGTATCAAGAACCGTGCTATTTCGCAGCCAGCTTGGCAGTGAGCTCGGATGGAAGTTAGGGCTGACAAATAAATTTGAAGGCACCGTTCTGGATTTAATGATTAAACGCTTCGGGCTCAAGCTTTATGAAGCCTACAGCGCCCTGCCGGCAGAATTGCTCGGTTTCGACCTGAAATTGCCCGAGGATGCTGAAAAGGTCAAAAGCTGGCTAAATCCACACAGCTTAAGGCTCGCTGAGGTGGTCGCCCCCACCAGACTTGCGCTGGAAGGCTACTTGGTCAACGTCGGCCTTACCGACGGCCCCAAGCCGCTTATGCTTGACCTCGGTTATGCAGGAACCATACAAAAAATCCTCACAGAGATGATCGGAAGGGACACCTCGGGTTTATATTTTATTGCCACGGACGCGGGCGACACGAAAGTCGAAGATCACATTGCCTCCATGTCTGGGGTGTTCAGAGAGAACACCAAATGGCAAGAAGGCTATGTGATGCTGGAGAAATCCTTACTGCTGGAAAGCCTGATGACTGCGCCGCACGGAAGCGTAGTGGACCTACGTATCAGAACGGACGGCGATATCGACTTCTTTTATGGCAGAACTGCGGCCCCTCAACGCTTTTACCAAGATTTGGACGCTGTGCTGGAAGGCGCCATAAAAGGGGTCGAGGAGAGTCTGAGATTTAACGTTGAGTATTCGATTGAGGAAATTGAGTCTATGTACGCTGCTTTTGCCACGCCGCCCAGCGCGATACCGAGGGCTGTCAGGCATCTGTTTAGCATTGACGATGACTTTTCGGGCGGTGGGGAGATAAATCCTATGTTGCTTTTTGGGCTATAGATTTCTGAACTTACCGGCACATCCAGCGAATACTCAATATGAAAACCAAACATAAGCTCCAAGAAAAGAAACTTAAGACCCTGACAGCGATCATTAACGCCTGTGGGGCGTTCGACAAGATATTCTATAGGTCTCAGCTGAATGGCGCCGCCAAAAAGCACAGCGATCCAATAGCGCACTATCTCAAGGAAGGGTGGAAAATCGGATTTAATCCACACCCCTGCTTTGACACAGATTATTACCTAAAAACCAACGAAGACGTTCAGAAACTGAACGTGCACCCATTTTTGCATTTTATTATATTTGGTCATCTAGAAGATCGCAGCACCAGTGAGAACTTCAACCTCACTGACTACCGCAGACTTCATCCAGAAGTGCAATTTGACAAGATCAATCCGCTTAAGCACTTCACCCTGAACTATGGCCAAACAAAGCCCACGAGTATAAAGCGGCCGGTGTCCACGCCTGAGTTCGCCACACTTCCAGAAGCGTGCGATCTCGACGACGCTCACCTGCTCGAACAGGCTCAGCAGGCAGGGCTTTTCAATTTCGAGTGGTACAGGGAAATGTATGGCGCTCACTTCCTTACGCCACTTTCGGCATTTAAAGATTACCTGCATAAGTCTAGATTTTCTCCGGTTAATCCGTCACCTAGCTTCGACAATGAAACTTATCATCGAATGTACTCAGACGTATACCATGCTCAGATGAGTCCTTTGACTCACTACCTGCTGTGTGGAGAAGCTGAAGGGAGGGAATATCAGCCCGCGCACATCAAATGGCAACCCGGGAGTACTGTGGAATGTACGACACAGCTAACGGGAAAAGCGAAAAAGTTGAAAATCGCAATCTGCCTTCATATTTTCTATGAGGATTACATCGAGCGATTCGCCCGAGCACTCGACAACTTCCCAATGCCGGTAGATGTGCTGGTAACGGTATCAAGCGCTAGTTTTGAGGCCGCTGTCAAAAAGCAATTTTCATCTCATCCGGCAGTCAAGGATTTGAAGATACGGCCCGTGCCGAACAAAGGAAGAAATTTTGGTCCGCTGCTCGTCGAGTATGGAGACCAGTTAGCAAAGTACGATCTTTTCTGCCATCTACACTCGAAAAAATCCTTGTACTCAGGCCGTGAGCAAAATCAGTGGGCGGAGTACTTAACCGAGTACCTACTCCGCGACGCCTCTGTCACTACCAGGCTGTTGAATACATTCGCCGAAGACAGCACTATAGGGCTCTACTACCCGACTACGTTCTGGATGATGCCATCTTGGGTCAACCATGTGACGATGAATAAAGGTTTCATGAGTGAATGGCTTGAAAAGTTTGAAATCAAAACTAAGACCAGTGATTTTCTAGCCTACCCAGCTGGAGGGATGTTCTGGGCGAGGCCTAGCGCCGTTGGTAAATTGCTCGACCTTAAACTGACTTACGATGACTTCCCATCGGAGCCATTACCTAACGACGGCTCATCTTTGCACGCACTTGAACGGGTCATAGGAACACTTGTCGAGGCAAACGGCCAGCGGCAGTTATTTTACTACCCTGCCTCGGACACTTTCACCACAGACCAGTCATTCATTACGATGAATTACCACAATGCACTGCAGTCTGTACAGAACGACCTTAAGACATATAGTCACATTAGCTTCGATGCGTTTGACACGTTGATGAGACGGAAGTACACCGTGTCCGACCATGCCAAGTTAAAACTTGGAAAAGAGCTTACGCAGGCAGGCCTGGTCAGCAGCGCCCACGAGTTTGTCACTCTGAGAAATAAGGCGGAATTCACGCTGCGTCAGAGAATGAGCTTTCAAGGCGATGTAAAAATCAGCGGAATTTACTCTGAAATCGCCACAGTGTTGGACATTGACGAAGCGTACGCCGATAGGCTCATGCGACGGGAGTTCGAACTCGACCTGGATTTGATCCAATCCAAAAACGAGATGGTCGATATCTTCAACGGCCTAGGAGCTGCCGGCCATATACTCTGGGTCATCTCGGACTCTTATTACACAGGCGCTCAAGTGAGCCTTATGTTGCGAAAAGCTGGAATCGCCGCACCCTATCGCCTTCTAGTCTCCAGCGAAGAGCAAAAGCGTAAAGATAACGGCAGCATGTGGCACATGATCAAAGCAGACTTGCAGAACGAAGGCATCACAAACCATGTGCATGTAGGCGACAACGTAGTCGCGGATTCTCAGATTCCCGGGGACCTCGGCTTGTCAACTATTCACATCCTCCATCCTATGGATAAGTGGCGAGCGCTAGGATTCGCGGACGTCCTCAGTGGTGAGTCGGCTTTAGATGAGGGACATATTCATAAGTGGGGCGCCTTAGTAAGCGGTGTTGGCCGTATTCCGTTTTTGGGCGAGTAACACGCTTGGCGACGATGTAGGCGGGACCACTTCAGCGAGTGGTTTCGCCATCGATTCGACGTTAGCAGGCTGCTGACAATCTCGCGCTACGATGGACGAAGGTCCGAAGCCTGAACCATTAAAAGGATCTGTCTTCGGCCCTCCCATAAAGAATGTAGTGCAGAAGAGGATTTATGCCGGAGTCGCGAACATCTTGGAAGGCATTCAAATAAGCGGCCGAATTAAAATCCGCGCACGGATTTCGACCCTCGTATCCGCCATGCAATAGATAGTGAGCAAGCGGGTCCTGTGAAAAAGCCGGGTCACTTGCAACGTCTTCATAAAATGCGAGATACCAGTTCTCATCAAAAATCCCGCTTTGTCTGATCGCATCCACATAGGGATCAAGAACCCCACTTAAAAATGAAGATGGCAAGCTCTCCTTTCTTACCAGGTTGATAAGCGCGTCAAGATGGGCAGGATCATGTCTGATGCGAAGCGACCTCAACAAATAAGAGGCAGCCAGCATGGGGTTTTCATACTTTATCTCCTCGTACGCAATTTCCGCACACCAGTAGGAACTTTCGTACTGACTAAAGTCCACTGACATTAAGGCGTCGTTATTAACAATACTGAGGAAAAACTCTTTTAACAGGCCGACTTCTAGCAATGCCTCTGCGATCAAGTGACCTGCGTAATTCATTTCCTGCAGGCGAACTTCCGGATAAGCCGGCACGATATAACGACGAATAAATTCGCGATCTACGGTTTGCATTGGATCGAAGACCACAATGGGCGCAAATCTGGATCGCTTCGTCTCGGCAATATCTAAATGGGCAAACTTCACATGTGCAAAGAACTCATCGTTTATCGACGGATGAGCCGAATTCCTTGGACTTAAAGCAATCGCTCGGGCATCAATCCCACCAGCATAATAGATTGCGCAGTAACCTCCCAAGCTTGAGCCGTAGGTATAGACCTCATAACCTTCGAGCAAAGGTTCAACAAAACCCTTAAACGCGTCCAGGCTTAAAAGCTGATACTGACTGTGCAGAAGATGGGATACGAAGATATGATCAAAGCCCGCTTCAATACAGACATCTGTAGCAAATCCAGCGTCACGAAGATCATGCCCGTGCGCATCAAAGGTGATTATAAGTTTCTTCGACTTTATCGCGTGTCTGTAGTGGACGATCCTGAAGCCCACTTCATCTGCAATTAGGTTCTTAACAACACTTTCTTCATGACATTGCATCAGATGAGCCGTCTGCGCCTAATTCAAATCTGACGACATAGGGACTCGTCGTCTTCGAACGCCAGTAGAACACAACTCAGGTCCATCCGTGAAGCTGGTGGCGATACGTCCATGTCGTGTGCCATGTCGAACCGCTGATCCCATGGGCGTTCGAGCCCGACCGTACCAATGCGGACATGGGAGTCGTCATCCGCAAGGCCGCACGCTGAAAAGACGCCTTTGCACGATAACCTTGGCTTTGGGCGAATTCCTGTTCTCTGGTAATCTTGCGACCGCAGCCGCTCCTTCACCTCGTCTTGGCTTCCCTCAACCTGCACCCTCTTCGCTCGTTAGCGTTTGTATGATGGATTTGAGAGCTGGATGACTTCCCTGAGCGGCATATTCCGTCTGACAGCATTTTGTATGAGTGAGGATAGCCAGAAATGGATTTAATACCCGTAATTTTGTCAGGCGGCGTAGGCAGCCGGCTGTGGCCCGTGTCCCGCGAGGCCCATCCGAAGCCGTTCATGACGCTTCCCGACGGCCAGAATTTGATCCAGAAGACGTTCCTCCGGGCCGCGGCACTGGAAGGCGTTTCGCAAATCCTCACTGTCACCAACCGTGAGCTGCTCTTCAAAACCGAAGACGAATACCGGACCGTTAACAAGGCGGAGCTGGCTCAAGCTTTCATTCTTGAGCCGTTCGGCCGCAACACCGCCGCTGCCGTTGCAATGGCGGCGCTGCAGATCAAAGAACTCAATGGCGCTGACGCCCACATGCTGGTCCTGGCCGCCGATCACCTGATTCAGAATGAGCGCGCGTTCGCGGCAGCCGTTGAAAACGCGGTGCGCCTTTCCGAAAAGGGCTGGTTGGTCACCTTCGGCATTCAGCCGCAATACCCCGAGACAGGCTTCGGCTATATCGAGGCCGGTGGCTCCGCAGGCGAGGCAGGCGGCTTGAAAGTCTCCCGCTTCGTTGAAAAGCCGGACCTCAAGACCGCCGAGACGTACGTTGCCGCCGGCAACTACTTTTGGAACTCGGGCATGTTCTGCTTCAAAGTGGGCACCGTCCTCGAAGAACTCGCCAAACACGCACCTGACGTTCTGGACGCGGCAGTCGAGTCGATTGCAAGCTCTCGCTTGACCCAGTCGGCGGGCTACCACTGCCTGGCACTGGACGCGGACTCGTTCGCCAAGGTGCCGGATATCTCCATCGACTACGCCTTGATGGAACGCTCTGATCGCGTCGCCACTGTTCCTTGCGACATTGGCTGGAGCGACATTGGCTCGTGGAACGCGGTGAGCGAGTTGACCCCTCAGGACGACCACGGCAATCGCTGTGAAGGTGAAGTGCTTGCTCACGGCGCTCGCAATAACTACGTCCACAGCGAAGAGCGTCTCACCGCGCTGGTTGGCGTTGAAGATCTGCTTGTGATTGATACCGCAGACGCCCTGCTGATTGCGCACAAGGATCATGCTCAGGACGTGAAACATATCGTCACTCAGCTGAAAAAATCCGGGCACACGCTTCACCAGTTGCACCAGACGGTTCATCGCCCGTGGGGTACATACACCACGCTCGAGAACGGTGAGCGTTTCAAGATCAAGCGCATCGTGGTCAAGCCGAAAGCCTCTCTGTCCCTGCAGATGCACCACCACCGCAGTGAACACTGGATTGTGGTGAGCGGCATGGCGGTCGTGGTCAACGATGATCAGGAGCTGATGCTCAACACCAATGAATCGACCTTCATCCGAGCCGGTCACAGGCATCGCCTGAGCAATCCAGGCGTGATCGATCTGGTACTGATTGAAGTCCAGAGCGGTGATTACCTGGGTGAGGACGATATCGTTCGCTTCGAGGATGTCTACGGTCGCGCGGGTGCTTAAAACCATCTCGGTGTTTGTTAGCGCTTCACCGCTACACGCTTAAGCAAGGTGATGACCATTCCTCTCTGGATTGGTCATCAACCTGACTCTCAGGGATTCCACCCTCGACACTCGGCAGCGTGCTCCAGCACCTGCTCATCACCACCTATCCTTTCGCTGCGCACTCAGCTTGCCGCTAATCATTGCGGGGGCTTTCGACCCAGTATCGCTCTCACGCGGAACTCATTGAAGTAACTTCCTGCGTCCGCCTATCTACGGCGGCATACGCTCCGCATATGTCTCGGCGCCTTCAAAAGCCAACTCCGTAATACCGTAAGTCGCCCTATGGGGCCGGTCAGCACGACATCGTATTTGGTTCTTCTACGACTCGCCTGCATCCACACGCCGCTCAGTCCCGCAGGCCTGCCAAGAATTGCAACAAACCATCGAACCTTTGCATTATCCTTGCCCCGCGTAGGAAATTTCTGACAGGAAAAGCGCGCAGTACTTAAGCATGGACAGGTTAGGACGGGGTGATAATTTGAGCTCGGTGGTTTCGGATAAAAAAGTAAAAGAACGCGACTTCACGCTCGACGGCATACGCTTCATCGCTATTTACATGGTGATTCTGATCCATGTTTCGGCGAAAGGCTTCCCCTCCATGGGCGAACATTGGTGGGCAATCAATTTCTACGACAGCATTTCACGGGGCGCTGTACCGTTGTTTTTCATGGTGTCGGGCGCGCTGTTGCTGAGTAAAGAAACCAGCGCCAGGACCAGCCTCAAACGAGCATGGCGGATTGCAGTCCCGCTTTTTGTGTGGTCCATGATTTACCTCTCATGGTTTCGCTACACAGGAACCGAGTTTCCACACTGGATTCGCACTACCCTTCGAACGCCAGTCGCCCCTCACCTCTGGTATTTGTATACGTTGATTGGCGTATATATATTTCTTCCTGTCATGGTTGGCTTCTGCAAGATCCAGGACAGGAGTGCGCAGTATCTGGCCCTCGCCGGTTGCTTCTTCGGCAGCTGCATCGCCCCCATGCTTTACGCGCTGACTCAAAAAACTTACATCGGGGTCGAGTTTAATTTCCTTCCCCTGTATGCCGGCTATATCGTCGCCGGCTGGATGCTTTACAACCAGCTTGACTGGAAACGAGCGCCTGTCGCCCTAGCTGCTGCAGTCTGGGCCCTGTGCGCCGCTGCCACTGCGGTGTTCACCTGGCAGCATTCCATTAAGCTGGGCCGCGCAGACGAAACCTTCTATATCTATTCTTCGCCGTTCGTTGTTATAGGGGCAATTTCTTCGTTTGTCCTCTTACGGGCGCTTATGACCAGACTTTTCCAGAACAGTGAGAAGGTGAAGAATTTCCTGGCCAATGCCGGCAAGCTGAATTTCGGTATCTATCTGGTTCATGTGCTAGTGATGTTCTGGCTAGACTTGAACGGCATGGACTACCGATTCGCCAATCCATGGATTGCTATTCCGATCACAGCGCTGGCGATCTTTGTACTGAGCGCCGCTCTGGTGTACGTCATGCAAAAGATACCCCTGGTGAGGCAGGCCGTACCCGCGTGACTCGTCGCGGGTTCCTGAACGGGTCGTTGCATCACGCGTTCAGGAAACGCCGATCCTGAGGGGCTTCGTTCTGAAGCTCTTCCCTCATCAAAATCGCAGCGCAGAGCATCTCAATGGCTGGGGGCAAAGGCCCACATTTTCATGACCAGGTAGTTCAGTACCGGAACTACGAGAATCACCATCACCAAGCCAATCCCGTAATGCCAACCGGCATACTCCACTGCAGAAGTAATCAGCAGCGTCAAAGCGAGCGAGACCAGGGAAACTGCCAGGAACCGACGGTACCCGGCGAAACTGACCGGCGTTCGAAAAGTGAATCGGCTGTTGAGCGCGTAGGACATCAAGTTCGCGAATACAAACGCTATCCCGTTTGCCACGAAGGCCGGAGGCGCGAACGCCTCCATCAGGGCAATGACGATTCCGGCGTGTACTGCCGTGTTCGCCACACCGACCAAGCCGAAGCGTATGAATTCGTGATATCGCGCAGGAATGATCATGCGAGTTACTTGATCACATCGCGAACGATGTAGACGGGCCTCTTCTTCGACTCCGCGAAGATCCTGCCAACGTATTCGCCCAATACACCAATGCCTATCAACTGGACGCCGCTGGCGAACAGTACGGTGATCATGATCGATGCGTAGCCCGGAGTATCCGCGCCGAAGAATATGGTTTTTATCAGCAGATAAGCCGCATAGACAAAAGACAGCGCCGACACCGCGCAGCCCAGGTACGTCCATATTCTGAGGGGCGCAGAGCTGAAGCTGGTGATCCCTTCCAGGGCGAAGTTCCACAGCTTCCAGGTATTGAAGCTAGTAGTGCCATGCTCACGGGGCGCAACCTTGTACTCCACCGTAGTGGTACGAAAGCCCACCCAGGCGAACAGGCCCTTCATGAATCGACGCGTCTCAGGCAAGGTCTTAAGTGCCTCGACGACCTTCCGGTCCATCAGTCGGAAGTCCCCAACATCCGCCGGGATGTCGATATCCGAAATGCGATTGTGCAGCTTGTAGAAATAGTTGGCCGTGAGCTTCTGGATGGGACGGTCGGTCTCCCGGTCCACTCGCTTTGCCAAGACGACTTCTGCGCCCTCTTCCCACTTTCTGACGAACTCGAGAACCAGCTCTGGTGGATGCTGCAGGTCTGAATCGATAGGGACAACTGCATCGCCCGTTGCGAAATCCAGCCCTGCTGAAATGGCAGCTTCTTTACCGAAATTTCGCGACAGATCGACAACCGTTAAATAGTCGTTGGTGGCCTTGGCCTTCACCAGTTCCGCGTAGGTGTTGTCCCGACTGCCATCGTTGATGGCGATCACCTCCAACTCGTATCGCTCAGACAGCGGTGTGAATACCTCGTTGATCCGGTCGAAAAAAGCCTGAACGCCTTTTTCTTCGTTATAAAAAGGAGACACCAGCGAAATCTTGCGTTTTATCGAGTCGGTCATTGCGGTTCATGCCCTGATTGGTTAAGACGGCAAATGTAGGCGAAGTCTATCTCTTTACAGGTCGGATTTTGGCCGGCAGGAAACAGGGCTTTGACTTGCTCAATTTGCGGGATATCGCCTTTTACGAATACGTAGAGAGATTGGTCCATCGACGACGAAGCAATCTCTGCCTTGGTGCTCTCCACGCTGCAATTCGTATTTGAGCGGGCCACGTAGCCAGTGTTGATCTTGATGTTGTGCACGACCGCATAACGCATCGTCGGCATCAACGTTGATAATGTAAGCTCAGATTGGCCACAGCGGAATTTAGGGAAGAAATAGAGATATTTAACGTCGCCATTAGCCTGCTGATCCCATGCAGCCTGGGTCAGTACCGGAGATGCCGGGCGCTTGGCCGTATCGACAAGACGGTGGCGCAGATCTGACAAGTCCAACACCTGCAGCAGGATGAGCAAGATCATAGCCCCCCCGAACAGGATCTTGCCCAGCCGGTTGTACAGCGTAGCGATCGCAAAGATGATCACGCAGTAGCCGACTGGCCAAAAGAATCGACCGGAGGCGCGTAACTGCGAGGTGATCCTGTCCATGAAGGACGGATAATTGATCGTCACCAGTTGATGGGTGCCGTAGTAAACGATATTGGACAAAGCATATAGCGCAAACAAAACCATCAACCAGGTCAACGCTCTGTGCTTGGCAAAACCACCCACCACAGCGCTTCGGTTGAGGACGACACTGAGCATGTACGCAAGAATGATCCCGAGGCCTAAGTAGTTAAAACCTTCATACTGGCCAGGCATCTCAGGATCGGGGAATTTCAGAAAATGCCCACCATTGAACGGTGATAGCAGATTCATGGAGTAGATACCGAATCCGGTTTCAGGGCTTACTTCGACGCGCTCAAGCGGGAAGATGGTCAGGAACAGGCTCACACCGATGATCAAAAAGGGGATCAGCGCCTTGGCTATTTCGACCGGCTGGAACCTTGCACGGTTGTACAGGCAACTCACCACGTAAATGGCGCTCGCCATTACGAACAAATAAATATTGATGTAGAAACCGGCGACCAGCAGAAGCGACCAGCCCAAACGTTGCGGCTCGTCTGTCCTCCTGCAGCGGATGTAGAGGGCCAGGGCGCTCAGAATCATCCAGTGCGACATCAGAGAGATATGGCCCAATCGCGTTGTTAACGCTGGAAAGGTCAACAGGCAAACGGTCATCGCCAGTAATGCCAGCCAGGACTTGATTTGCAGTTCTCGCAGTATCCACCAACCGCACAGCGCCTGGCCCACAAATGCCAACGCCACCCATACGCCGAACGGGTTGAAAGGGGCGTAGCTGGCAGGCACCAGGATCTTCAACAGCAGTGCATAAAGAGGTATCGCATCGACAAACGTGGCGCGAGTCCCTTGCGGGTAGTTGATGCCGTCGAATGCCAACAGTGGAAAGTGAAACGGCGCGCTGAAAAACGCGTTGAAGCCTGCGAAGTATTGGGTGACGTCATCCACTTCTGTCGACCAGTAGGACGAGGTGCCCGCAACGAAGCCTGGAGGGAAATATCGCCAGACGAAAAGCAGCCCGATGGCCAGGGCCACGGCGAACCCGGCCCTCCCGGTTGATTCAAACTTGAAACCCATATTCAAAACGCCCCAAAGATTATGCTGTGTGTTGACTGACGCGTTAGAACGCGCACTTATTGATCTCGCCAATCAGTTGCTGTGCGCTTCCCTTCCAGGTCAGCCAGGGCATTTCTCCGGATTGCGGATGCTGCTTGTGCTCATACAGTTTCAGCCATTGGGTCAGACTGTCGGCAATGTCCTGTGCGGTTTCGCCAGCGAAGTACCAGGCGAACTCTCCTGCCACCTCACGGAAGACCGGAAGGTCCCGTGCGACGATCGCAAGCTTGTACTGGGCGGCCTCAATCAATGGCAGACCAAAACCTTCGCCATAGGACGCCGCCACCAGGCAATCGCATCGGTTGTAGAGGTGCTCCAGGTATTCGTCGCTCACGCCCTCGAGCCAGAGCAATCGCCGGCCCAGTTCGGGATGACTCACAAGCCGTGACGCCAACTCGTCCACCAGCCAGCCATGCTTGCCAACGATGATGAGGTTTGCCTGAACACCGGATGCCCACAGCAGCTCGAAAGCATCCAGCGTCTGTGCGTGACCCTTACGAGGTTCGAGAGTACCGACCATGAGGAAATTCGGGTTCGGCTCAAGGGACTCAATCCGCAGTGCCGGGTTCTCAGGCAGACCGGTGGACGGCATCGACTGATCGATATCCGCCCCCAAGTGGAATGCGCCTATGCGAAACGGGCGAGCGCGAGGCGAGGCATTGCTCGCCAGCCATTCACGCAACTCATCCGCCACCGCCTGAGAAATGCACATGGCTCCGTCATATTGGGCGACAGCACGAATCCATTTCTCGTAATGCGCCTGCAGGCTTTCAACGAAGCAGTGTGGAAGTTGCAGGATAAGCAAGTCGTAGACGACGAAGAAAATGCTGACGCCGTGAGCGCGCATTGTGTCGAGATAGGCCTGTTTGTGCGGCAAGACATCCATGAGCAGATCCAGACACAAATAAATGTCTCCGGCTGCATAGCTGATGGCTTCGTCCTGTTCGGCCTCGGCAGACTCTTTGCCGAGAAACATCGTGGTGAATTGCGCTGCGTACCTATAAAAGGGCTCGCCCGCTTTGGTGTAGACAGGCTTGATGACATAGCCTTCTGGAGGGTTGGTCAGCCACTCCAGCAAGATGCTGCGCACCACTCGCTGAATTCCGCTTTTCCCGTCGTGTTTGCACAGTTCGGAGATATCCACGAACAGAGTTGGCTTGTCCGCCGGCGCCTGCAGCGAGTAGTCGATGGCCTTGGCGAGACGTTCGATGTCGACAGCACCGCTGTGCAAGTGACCTGTCTTGACCAATGAATTGATCAGTGCCTGGGCGTTGTCGACCGCCGGGAGTTCTTCATTCGACAGTTCTGCAGGGTTGCGGGCGTTATTCACCGCCTGTTCAAACGCCGACACTGCGGCTTTGCCGGTGATGTCCCACGAGAAGTGCTCGGCGCGTTCAAGACCGTGAGCAGCCAACGCCGCGCGGAACGAGTCATCAACCAACACTTCGTGAAGCTTCGCGTGAATCGCGCGCACGTCGAACGGGTCAAAGGTCGCGTCTTCACGGCCAATGACCTCCGGCACGCTGGAAGTATTGGCGCCGATGACCGGGGCACCGCACTTCATCGCTTCAAGCGGGGGCAGGCCAAAACCTTCATGCCAGGACGGAAACACATAGACCGTGCAAGCGTTGTACAGCGCAACCAGTTCCTGATCGGTGATGTAACCGGTGAAAATCAGGTCGGTAGGCCCCAAGCCATGTTTTTCGGCCACGGAGCGGTATTGCATGATGTGCCCCAACGGCATCTTTCCTGCCAACACCAGCTGAACGTCACGCACCTCGGCCTTGGTGATGGCGAAGGCCTCAATCAACTGGGGCAGGTTTTTGCGCTCATCCGCGCCGCCGGAATAAAGCACAAACTTGTCGTGCAAACCAAACTGCTCATTGAGCGCATGACGTTCGTCCAGGCTTAACGAAACGGGCCGGAAGATGTCGTCCGCGGCAGTAGACACGTTGACGATGCTTGCCGCATCCAGAGGTAGCAGCGACAAGGCTTCCTCTCTCGCAAAATCAGAGATTGAAAGCAGCAATTGGTAATTCTTGAACGCCTCAACTTTCTCCAGGTAATGCTTTTTATATCCCGGGTTACCGTCGAGGTATTGCTTGGGGCTGACCAGAGGAATCAGGTCATAAAGCGTCGCACTGACCAACGCGCGCCCTTCGGTATTCGGGGCGCCAATGACTGCGTCATCGCCATAGCCCTCTACGGCACTGGTGACATGCACGATGTCCGGCTGAAGTTCATCAATGCAGGCTTGACGGATCTGCGCTGCAATCTCTTTTCGCGCGTTATTAGCCGGATCGTGATCAAACACGGGACCCTGGGCGTACCAGACACGGATATGACTTTGCGGCAACAGGCCGATGAAAGCAGCGCGTATGGTGTCAATGCTCTCGCTAAGCATGCCATTGAGCACCAGATACACTTCGTGCTCGCCGCGATTACGTACGATGCCTTGTGCCAGAGACAAGCTGTAGCGGCCAATCCCGCGAAATCTGCTCTCGGTCTGAGCACCCTGCAGGTCAATTACGATACGCATTAATTCCGGCCCTTTGTCATGGCGTCACGAAGGGCAGCCTCGATAGCTCGGCCCCGCTGGGTCAATGGTGCATGGTCGATTACGCCATGCAGCGGATCGCTCTCGACCGGAGCCGGGTCGAGGTTGACGCTACTGCGATATAACGTGCGCAGCTTTGCGGTCAACCAGGGCGTGCGTTTTAAAACCGACATCAATGGGCGCTGTATGGCGGGTCTGCGCGCCAGCCAGAGCTGGGCATGTACCACGCCCTCGCCAAGGAACTGCCTTGAAGTTGATCGAGTGGACCGGAACGGCCACAACAGTGCGCGGACCAGAAAGCGCAGTGGCGCGGTAATGCGCCAGGAGGTGCTTTTGCGAATGGCGATAAGTTGTTCTTCGTACCCAGTGGCGCGCACGTACCAGTTATGGGCATTGGACAGCGAGGAGTTGAGCTCAACTTGCAACGCATTCGCTCTGGCGATGGCCTCGGACACTTTGGCATTGGCGTCGCGTACTTTGGAAGAGGCATCGGCACTGGCTTTTGCAATGCTATCCGCGCAGCGTTCTTGCATAAGTCGCAACTGTTCGGCCTGCAGACTTTTTACGGTCTCCATTGCATTCACGTAGCTGTCCATCATGCTTCGATTGTCGGCAAGACTTATCGCCATATCACCCTCTAGTCCGGAAAAACGTCGCTCCAGAGCCTGATCGTAGCGAACCGCGAGTTGGTCAAGCGGCACACCATAGGCTTCATCGAACACAGAGTTGAACGAGGCAAGCAGTTCTGGCTGAGCCTGCTTTTGAGCGACGACGGCATAGTCAGGGCTTGTACCGGACAGCACTTCCCAAACGCCCAGCGGGCTGTTTTCGTCACGCAGCTCGGGCGACTCCTGAAGGCGCACGATCTTTGATCGGGTGAACCCCGTGTGTTCTGTCAGGAAGGACAGCAAGAGATTGGGCAACGGCCGTTCATGGGTGGGGTCAAGGTAGAAGCTGTTGGTGCCCACCACCACGCTTTCGGCGTTTGGCGTCTCAAGAATCAACAGGCCGGCAGGACGCAGCACTCTCAAGGCTTCGGCCACCAGCTCCTGCAGCACCGGAAACGGAATGTGCTCGGCGATATGAAACCCTGTAACGGCGATAAGGCTGTTGTCGGGCAAACTTCGCAATGCGCCAAGCGCGTCGTCCTTCCTGGCTGGCAACCCCAGCACACCACATGCCTCAAGCATCCCGTCGTCGAGATCGACGCCCGAAGGTGCATAGCCTTCGCGGCCGAGCAGCTCAAGCCATTCACCACGTCCACAGCCGAGATCAAGGACGGGCAAGTCCTGATATATCGCTTTCAGGGGGAATAAAAACGGCAGATATATCTCAAGCCGTTGTGAAATCAGTTCTCTGGAACCGCGGTACCGGTCCTCGAAAGCCCGGTAAAAACGATCATCCATCAGTAGCTCTCCACTGTCGGCGGCATCCAGGCCAAGCCGACAAACTCGCTTTGCGAAATATTGACCACGGTAAACACCAGCGTCAGGTCCACCCACTCATAGTTACGTGCGATATGACTATCCGTTGTGTGCAGGGCCACGGCGACGGAATAAGACCCGACGCCGAGATTCGCGGCAAAGTTGAATGAGTAACTAACCGTTTCACCAGCTTCGAGTGCCTGGGTCTTGCAGCCCAGATGATGGGTATTGGTTCCGAATACTGGTTGGCCCAGCCTGTCTTTGATCAGGTAGCCCACCACCAGCTCGGGAATCGCGCTGTTTACTTTCGTACTGATGCGCAGCGAGACATTTTCGCCAACCGACACGTATTCGATCGGATCACCCGCGGCGTTGTGCAAGGTAACGGAGGCGATGGTTGCTTCGCCGCTGCCGGAGCGCGTCTGGATCGAGCCGTCTTCCAGCTCCCGAAGTTGTACCGTCGCGTTTTCCTTCTCGGCAATCAAGGCGTTATAGAAGTCCATGACTTCTTCTGGCCGTCCATCCTTGATGACTGTCCCTTTCTCCAGAAGGATGGCGCGATTGCACAGCGCCTGTATCGAACCGCGATCGTGAGAAACGATCAGCAACGTCGTCCCCTGTGCCTGAAATTCGCGGATCCGATCAAAACTTTTGTGCTGGAAGTAGCTATCGCCCACCGACAGCGCTTCGTCCACGATCAGGATGTCTGGCCTAATCGCCGTCGCGACCGCGAACGCCACACGCATCTGCATACCGCTGGAATACGTCCTGACAGGCTCGTCGAAGTACTCTCCGATTTCGGCGAACGCCTCGATGTCGTCGATGACATCGGCGATCTGCTCTGCACTGAATCCCATGAGGCCAGCCGCGTGGAAGACGTTCTGACGGCCCGAGAGATCGGAGCTGAATCCCATGCCCAGTTCCAGAATGGCCGCAATCCGTCCATTGACCTGAACGCTGCCTTCGGTGGGCTGAAGGGTGCCGGTGATCATTTTCAACAGCGTCGATTTGCCCGCGCCGTTCTGACCGACGATGCCTATCGCCTCTCCAGGCTGGATAGCAAAACTGATGTGTTTGAGCACCCAGTGCTCTTCACTCGGTTTGGTCGGGATGCCAAACCAGCGACCTATGCGCTGGAATTCGGAGGCATAGACGCGATAAGCCTTCCCAAGGTTACTGACGGTAAGAAGACTCATAGTACGTCCACCATTTCTGGCGCGGCACGGCGAAACATAAACAACCCCAGCAAAAGCAGAGCAAGGGAGATGACAATTGTGATTCCAATCTGAGTGACATCAGGGGTCTTGGCGTAGACCAGAATGTCGTGATACGCGGTGACAATCGGGTACATGGGATTCATGTCCATGTAGGCTCTGAAGCGGTCCGGAATGATGTTTGCCGGGTAAACCACCGGCGTAAACCAGAACCAGACCTGAAGCAGAATAGGAATGACTTGACCCACGTCGCGAACAAAAACGTTCAGCACGCCCAGGACCAGACCAATGCCGACCGCCAATGCAGTAACGGCAACGGTCAGCGGGATGAGCCAAAGCATTTGGAGATGCGGCCACTGACCCAGCAAGGCAAACACGGCCAGCAGCGCGACGAATAGCAGCAGATAGTTGAGCAGGCACGATCCAACCACGATCACCGGCAAGGTAATCCGCGGGAACCGCATCTTCTTCATCAAGTTGCCTTGGTCGATGAACAACGTGAGACAGCGGCCGATGATTTCGGCAAAGAGGCTCCACGCCAGCATGCCCGACATCAAATACAGGGCGTAAGCGTATTTGTTTTCGATGCCCGGCAGCTTGGCTGCCAGTACATTGGAGAGCACGAGAGCGTAGATGGCTACCTGAGCCAATGGGTTGATGATCATCCAGAGGCCGCCCAACCGGCTGCGCGCGAAACGGGCGGAAAACTCATTACGTATGGATGAAAAAACGAAGCCCCGGTAACTCCAAAGGCTTCTGAGTAACTCCAACATTCGTGACTCCTGGTAGAAATGAAGCTGAGTGCTTCATCCTTGGCGATATGTGTACGGCGGCCTACGGGCCAGGCCTGAGGGATACGTCTGTCGGTTGGACAGACCAGAGTCAAAGTAGGTCCCGGCAGATTCCCGGCGCGCATTATATAGGCTCCGATCAGGAATCTCTGAAAAAAAGCGCCGATTTTGATGCGCGTTTTGTGCCTGGGCGCCAGGAAGTAAAGGAAGGGAAACTCACACGATCCGGCTGCATTGCCATCGAGCCTTGAAATCAACGAAAGTAGTCGCTGCGCAAAGCGCGGGCGTTACGCTCTCACCCTGCGGACTCTTATGACGGTGGGCACTTGGTGCCGTACCTGCCGGCGTTGTACCATGCCGCCCCTGCTCAGCATGATTTAACCAGCCCCCGTGCCTCAAGGGCACTCGAATGGAGTTCAAAGGATTCGCATGAAAGCAATCGTTACCGGCATCACTGGTCAAGACGGCGCCTACCTGGCTGAACTGCTGCTTGGCAAGGGCTACACCGTCTACGGCACCTATCGTCGTACCAGTTCTGTCAATTTCTGGCGGATCGAAGAACTGGGCATCCAGAACAATCCAAACCTGCACCTGGTCGAGTACGACCTGACCGACCTGTCGGCCAGCATCCGCCTGCTGCAGACCACCGAAGCCACCGAGGTGTACAACCTCGCCGCGCAGAGCTTCGTGGGCGTTTCCTTCGAACAGCCAATCACCACCGCCGAAATCACCGGCCTGGGCGCTGTGAATCTGCTGGAAGCCATCCGTATCGTTAACCCGAAAGTCCGCTTCTACCAGGCGTCGACTTCCGAGATGTTCGGTAAGGTTCAGGCCATTCCTCAGGTTGAAGACACTCCGTTCTACCCGCGCAGCCCTTACGGCGTCGCCAAACTGTACGCTCACTGGATGACCATCAACTATCGCGAGTCGTACGGCATTTTTGCGACCAGCGGTATTCTGTTCAACCACGAGTCGCCACTGCGCGGCCGTGAGTTCGTCACACGCAAAATCACTGACACCGTTGCCAAGATCAAGCTGGGTCTGCAGGACTCGCTGGTACTGGGCAACATGGACGCCAAGCGCGACTGGGGCTTTGCCAAAGAGTACGTCGAAGGCATGTGGCGCATGCTGCAGGCTGATGAGCCGGACACCTTTGTCCTGGCCACCAACCGCACTGAAACCGTCCGTGACTTCGTCGCGATGGCATTCAAGGCTGTCGACATCACCATCAACTGGAGTGGCGAAGCGGAAGAAGAGATCGGCACCTGCGCTGCCACTGGCAAGGTTCTGGTTTCGGTCAATCCGAAGTTCTACCGTCCTACCGAAGTTGAGCTGTTGATCGGCAACCCGGCCAAAGCCAAGGAAGTCCTGGGCTGGGAGCCTAAGACCAACCTGGAAGAGCTGTGCCGCATGATGGTCGAAGCGGACCTGCGTCGTAACGAAAAAGGGTTCTCGTTCTGATGAGTATCGCCGGCAAGCGAGCGCTGATAACGGGTATTCATGGATTTACGGGGCGCTACATGGCGGCCGAGCTCACAGCCCAGGGCTGCGAGGTCGTTGGCCTGGGGAGTAATCCGTCCGATGAAGCCAATTATTATCAGGCCGATCTCACCGATCTGGTGGGTCTGAGCAAGCTGCTGGCGGACCTTCAGCCGGACATCGTCGTTCATCTCGCAGCGCTGGCATTTGTCGGGCATGGCGCGGCGGATGCGTTTTACCAGGTCAACTTGATTGGTACGCGCAATCTGCTCGAAGCCATCGCCAATTGCGGCAAGGCGCCTGAAAGCGTGTTGCTCGCGAGCAGTGCCAATGTGTATGGCAATGCGTCGGAAGGGTTGCTCGATGAAAGCACCACGCCGGCGCCAGCCAACGATTACGCCGTCAGCAAGCTGGCCATGGAATACATGGCCAGTTTGTGGTTCGGACGGTTGCCGATCATCATCGCGCGGCCGTTCAACTACACCGGCGTCGGCCAGGCGGATAACTTCCTGCTGCCCAAGATCGTCAAACACTTCCGCGAGAAGGCCGAGAAAATCGAGCTGGGCAACCTGGACGTCTGGCGCGATTTCAGCGATGTCCGTTCGCTGGTGGCCGCTTATCGCGGGCTGCTGGAGGCCAAGCCGTTCGGCCAGTACGTCAACGTCAGCTCGGGCAAGACTCACTCGCTGCGTGAAGTGATCGACATGTGTCGCACCATCACCGGCCACGACCTCACCGTCGAAGTGAATCATGCTTTCGTGCGGGCCAACGAGGTCAAGACCTTGTGCGGCGACAACAGCAAGCTGAAATCGCTGGTCCCGGGCTGGCAGACGCCAGAGCTGAGCGAAACGCTTGGCTGGATGCTGGCCGACGCGTAACGCCGCAGTACCCAACCCGAAGCGCTGTGAGGCGCTTCGGGTTTTCCTTTATCCTCCGCTCCACCCATCCCCGCTTCGCCCGCAACGCACCTATCGCGAGAACAGCGGACGTTATCGTTTCGTCAGAGAATCCTGATGACCAAAGTTTTGCACTTCTTCAAAACCTACTTCCCGGAAAGCAAGGGCGGTGGCGTCGAGCAAGTCATCTTCCAACTGGCACAGGGTTGCCAGGCCCACGGGATCGAATCCCAGGTCCTGTCGCTGAGCACACAGGGCGCGGCGCGTAACGAGACGGTTGGCAATCACATCGCCCACCGTTCTAAACAGGATCTGTACGTTGCGTCGACGGGCTTTTCGCTGTCGGGCATTCGGGATTTCAAAGAGCTCGCGCGCGAAGCTGACATCGTGCATTACCACTTCCCGTGGCCGTACATGGACATCGCGCATTTCGCCGCGCAGATCAAAAAGCCGACGGTGGTGAGTTACCACTCGGACATCATCAAGCAGAAGACGCTGCTCAAGCTGTATGCGCCGCTGATGAACCGCTTTCTGGGGAGCGTTGATCGGATTGTCGTTTCTTCGCCCAACTATGCCGCCAGCAGTGAGGTGCTGACCCGCTTCAGGGACAAGGTCGAGATCATTCCGTTTGGGCTTGATCGCGCCACCTACCCTGCCCCGTCTCAGGCAAAACTGGAGCACTGGACGCAGCAATTGGGCGAACGCTTCTTTCTGTTCGTCGGTGCGCTGCGTTACTACAAGGGGCTGGATTTCCTGCTTGAAGCCGCGCACAAAAATCGCCTGCCGGTGGTGATCATGGGCGGCGGGCATCAGGAGCTGGAGCTCAAGGCGAAAGCCAAGGCGCTGGGGCTCAGCAATGTCGTATTTGTGGGCAGTCTGCCGGATGAGGACAAGAACGCGCTGCTGATGCTCTGCGAAGCGTTTGTCTTCCCGTCGCATCAGCGTTCGGAATCGTTCGGCATCTCGCTGCTGGAAGCGGCGATGTATGGCAAACCGATGATCTCGTGCGAAATGGGCACTGGCACCACGTTCATCAACATCGCGGACGAGACCGGGCTGGTTGTCCCGCCTCGCGATTCGGATGCGTTGGCAGCGGCGATGAATACGCTGTGGAATGACAGAGAACGTGCGAAGCAGATGGGATTGAAGGCGGTGCAGCGGTTTGAGTCGATGTTTACGGCGGAGAAGATGGTGCAGGGGTATGCGGATCTTTATCAGGATGTGCTGCGCAGGCGATAGGTCCTTTTGGGTGTGTCAGTTGTCCATGGGTTCGCCGATAGACTTTTCGCGAGCAAGGTGGAGCGCCACCCCGGGCGCTCCTACAGTGGATTGCGCCGGACGGGAAATGTGGGTGATGCGCTCAATCTGTGGGAGCCGGCTTGCTGGCGAACGCGGTAGGGCAGCTACGAAAATGTCGACTGACTTGACGCATTCGCCAGCAAGCCGGCTCCTACAATTTGTGCGCTGTGTCAGTTGTTCCCGGGTTGGCCGGGAGACTTTTCGCGGGCAAGGTGGAGCGCCACCCCGGGCGCTCCTACAGTGGATTGCGCCGGACGGGAAATGTGGGTGATGCGCTCAATCTGTGGGAGCCGGCTTGCTGGCGAACGCGGTAGGGCAGCTACGAAAATGTCGACTGACTTGACGCATTCGCCAGCAAGCCGGCTCCTACAATTTGTGCGCTGTGTCAGTTGTTCCCGGGTTGGCCGGGAGACTTTTCGCGGGCAAGGTGGAGCGCCACCCCGGGCGCTCCTACGCTGGATTGCGCTGCCAATAGACTGCGCCTCAGTTCGGGCAGTCATGATCTTGCCCGGACTGTGCCGCCATTCTTGTTACGGCTTACGCTTGCGCGGTCCGGTGTTGAACACCGGCACTTTGCGCACTGGCTTGACCGCTGGCACTTCTGCCGCCGCTTCGCCGCTATCGACCCATTTGCCCAGGTTGCGCTTCCCGCCCCCGCCACCGCTTTTCGGTTTCTTCGGCTTTTTCGGCTTCTTCAGAACTTGCCCGGTCGCGTCGGTGGCCGGTACGCGATGTTCCGGGATGAAATCCGGCTCTTCGCGGCGCTGCAGGGTCTGGCGGGTGAGCATTTCGATGGCGCTGAGCAGATCGACTTCGTCAGCGCACACCAGGGAGATCGCTTCACCGGTCTGGCCCGCGCGGCCGGTGCGGCCAATACGGTGGATGTAGTCTTCGGCAACGATCGGCAGGTCAAGGTTAACCACGGTCGGCAAGTCGTCGATGTCCAGACCGCGAGCCGCAACGTCGGTGGCGACGAGGATCTGCACGTCACCGCTCTTGAAGCGATCCAGCGCGCGCTGGCGAGTGGCCTGGGGTTTGTCGCCGTGAATGCCGTCTGCGTTGAGGCTCAGGCCTTGCAGCCGCTCCACCAACTGGTCTACGCCGACGCGGGTTTTCGCGAACACCAGCACCTGTCCCCAGCGATGCTTCTTGAGCAGATGGATGAACAGCTCGCTCTTGCGCTTCTTGTCGACGGTAACGATCCACTGTTTGACCGAAGACGCCGCGACGTTGCGCGGGCTGACTTCGATGGTCAGCGGGTTGTCGAGCATCTGCCCGGCCAGCGCGCGGATCGCATCGGAGAAGGTCGCGGAGAACAGCAGCGTCTGGCGGCGCTTCGGCAGCGCGGCGTAGATGTCGCGCAGCTCTTCGGAAAAGCCGAGGTCGAGCATGCGATCGGCTTCGTCGAGGATCAGGGTCTGCAACTGCGAGAACTTCACCGCGTTCTGGCGATACAGGTCGAGCAGGCGGCCCGGCGTAGCGACCAGCACGTCTACGCCACGGCGCAGCTTCATCATTTGCGGGTTGATGCTGACGCCGCCGTACGCCGCGTACGTGGTCAGCGGCAGGTGCTCGGCGTATTGCGCGATGGCTTCGTGAACCTGCTCGGCCAGTTCACGGGTCGGCACCAGCACCAGCGCGCGCACGGAGTTGGGGGCCACTTTCGGGCCTTCCATCGTCAGGCGTTGCAACAGTGGCAACGCGAAACCGGCGGTCTTGCCGGTGCCGGTCTGGGCGGCGGCCATGAGGTCGCGGCCTTCGAGCACGGGCGGAATCGCCTGGGCCTGAACGGGGGTGGGAGTCTGGTAGCCCAGTGTTTCGAGGGCACGCAGCAGGGGTTCGATCAGGCCGAGGGAGGCGAATGTCATTTCAGTACCGTTGGAAAAAGGTCAGCGCACAAGAGTCTGTAGAAGACAATGGCGCGCAGTTTACCCTTTCTACACCGGTTTCTGCTTGCGCCACTGCGGCAGGCCGATGAGCACGACAGCACTGATGATCACCGCCATCGCCGCACCTTCCGCCCAGCCGATGTGTTCGCCGGCGAACAACACGCCCAGCAACACCGCGACCGCCGGGTTGACGTAGCAATAGCTGGTCGCGGCGGCGGGCCGCACGTTCTTCAGCAGGTACATGTAGGAACTGAACGCGACGATAGAGCCGAACACCACCAGATACGCCATCACCAGCCAGCCGGACAGGCCCGGGGATTGGGTCATGCGTTCGCCGCTCACGAAGCTGCCGAGCAACAGCACCGCACCGGCCACCAGCATTTCGCAGGCGCTGGCCATCGGCCCGGCGGGCAATGGCAGGTAGCGGCTCCACACCGAACCGAACGCCCAAGTCGCGGCCGCGAAGATCACCAGCGCGGCGCCCATGGGGCTGGCCTGCAGGTTCGAGCCGAGGTTGAGCAAGGAGATGCCGACAAGGCCGAGCAAAATGCCGGCCCATTCCAGCCCGGTGTTGCGATGGCCCCAGATCAGGCCGAACAACAACGTGAACAGGGGCACCACGGCCACCGCCAAAGCTGCGACACCAGAGGCAACGCCCGCATGTTCCGCCAGGGTAACGCCGCCATTGCCGCAGGCGAGCAACAGAAAGCCGATCATCCCGGCGGATTTCCACTGCTTCCAGGTCGGCATCGGCGCGCCACGAAAACGCATGAAGGCAAACAGGATTGAACCGGCGATGGTAAAGCGCACCCCGGCCATCATGAGCGGAGGCCAGGTTTCGATACCGATGCGGATGGCGAGATAGGTTGAGCCCCAGATCACATAAAGCGCGAAAAAGGCCCCGATGAGCAGCAGGGGAAAACGGCGGGCGGCAGGCATGAAAGGCTCTAGTACAGTCGTTTATTGTGGGACTGATTCTAGAAATGTCCGGGCCGCAGGCGTCAGTTACAAATGGGGTTTATTCGACCCGTACAATTTTGCTGGCAGGCTGTTTGCAGCCGCTGACGCGGGAGCGGCGAGACGATCGGGAAAAGTACACAAAGCTCTCCAAAGCACCCTGCCCAACCAGTACGCTTCCTCCACCCTATTCCAGCTGTATTTCATCGTCTCCAGGAAAATCCGCCTTAAGTCGCAAGAAAGCATGCCGACAACTTCATCAGGAATGGGCATCGAGAGTCTTCGACCATGCCCTGCCGTACCTTCTCGAAGAGCCACACCATCTTTAAGACCAGGGCGGGTCAACGCACGTGAAGGTCATGTAGCCAGCTTTCAAACCCGGCTCAGCGGATTGAACTCATCACCGATCCATACCCGATTATTGCGTCATTGACCTGGCCAGGCCTGCCTTGCCGCGGAGTTTCTACATGTGTTCGATGTGCGATGCACTCACCCAACTCTGGACTGACGGAGCGACCAGCCAGGGTGCGAGCCAACAGACAGCCACCAGCCAAGCGACGCTTGGGCACCTGACGCTGGACCAACAAGCCAACTACCTGACTGATGGCTATTGGCACGACGCCTATGGCGGTTCCCAGCACCACTTTGACGTGCACGCCGGAGGCTCGCTCACCGTCAACCTGGCAAGCTTGAGCGCAAGCGCTCAGGCTGTTGCCAGATACGCGCTGCAAACCTGGACTAACGTCAGTGGCATCAACTTTGTGGAAACCACCGCTGCTGGGGCGATCAATTTCAGCGAAAACAAGAGCGGTGCTTACACCAGCTCCAATTACACAGGCAGCGTCATCTCGGACAGCAGCGTCAACATCGCTTCCAATTGGGTAAATTACGGTTCGTATTATCAGCAAACCTACATTCATGAAATCGGCCACGCGCTGGGGTTGGGCCATGCGGGCAATTACAACGGCAGCGCGACCTTCCCCAACAATGCCTTCTACCAAGAGGACAGCTGGAAATATTCGATAATGTCCTACTTCAGTCAGGACCAGAATACGTATTCCAATGCCTCTTTCGGCTATGTCGCTACCCCCATGCTGGCGGACATCGTAGCCATTCAGGCACTGTACGGCACCGCCGTTACCCGCACGGGTGACGACACCTACAGTTTCAACGAAGCCTTCAAAAACACCGGGACCAACTTCGTGACCGGCCTGGTCGCCACGCTCTATGATTCGGGCGGCAACGACACGATCAACGCCAGCACCTATGCCGGCGCTCAGACAGTTGATCTGAGAAGTGAAGCTTTTTCCAGCCTGTACGGCGGCCTTTCGAATATCGCCATCGCGCGCGGTACGGTTATCGAGAACGCCATCACCGGTGCAGGCGCAGATACGCTGATCGGCAACGCCAGTGACAACTTTCTCAACGCGAATGCGGGCAATGACCAGTTGATAGGCGGCGATGGCAACGATCGGCTGATGGGTGGAGCGGGCTCGGACGTTCTCGATGGTGGCAACGGCTTCGACACCGCCTTGTATACAGAGGCCGGTGCTCGCTACTTTGCAACCTACGATGCCGCGCTTGCAAGCAATGCCATACTCAGCGTTCATGATGCGCAAACGTCCGACGTGGACACGCTTTTAAGCGTCGAAAAGCTGGCTTTCAGCGACCGTGATACCAGTCTCAACGACCTGCTCATGGCTTTTCGCAGCCAGTATGGCGCCTTCAACGCCGAGAGTGACGCCACTGTTTCGTTGAATTTTGGCATGGACCTTCATCACATCGCGCTCACCGAGGATCAGGCGGACATTGCCAGGCTCTACTCACTGCTCGGTCGGACGCCCGATTATCAGGGCTTGAACCACTGGCTGACGCAGCAGGCGATGGGCAGTTCGTATGCAGAGATTCGCGATGCCTTTATGAACTCCATTGAAGCGATGCAGCACTACAACGTGCTTGGTGATCGGGACTTTGTCTCTGATCTCTACCAGACCGTATTGCATCGCACAGGCGAAGAATCAGGTGTGTCGTCTTGGAGCACTCTGCTGCAGGAGGGTTTGAGTCGAACAGCAGTCGTTGATGGCTTCCTGAATTCGCTTGAAAGCCGTGACCTCTCGCAGGGCGAGACAGGCTACATAAGGATTGTGGCTGATAACGCCTGGAACGATCTGGATATGGTGGTGGGCAAGGGCGTGGCCACCGGCACGGCGGGCGACGATCAGATCAGTGAGCAGGAAGTCAGGCTTGACGGCAATGCGGTTTCGCATCTGGCGGGCAACGCCGGTATCGACACGTTTATTTTCAACGACGCGGCATCCGCCTACACGATCAGCGCGCTCGATGCCGACACGCTATCAGTCAGTCGTTCCACCGGAGCCGCGGCGAAATTCGAACTGAATGGCTTCAATGTGCTCGATTTCGCAGATCACGACCTGTTCGTTCTCGACTCGGCGCAGGCAAGCATTGGTCGTTTGTACACCATTCTGGGTCGCACGCCCGATACCGAAGGCCTGAAGTCCTGGCTGTCTCAGGGCGCCGCGGGCGAAACCGGTGCTCAGGCTGCGGATGGTTTTGTGCAATCTGCCGAATTTTCCCAAAGCCTGCCCGATGGCAGCAATGCAGCCTTTGTAGAAAAGCTGTACCACAACGTCCTGAACAGAGGCAGCGACGCTAGCGGTCTTGCTGATTGGGTCCATACACTGGACGGCGGCGCAAGCCGTGGGCAGGTCGCATTCGATATCGCCAACTCTCCGGAGTCTGCTGCCCTGACTCAAGGCGATGCCGGCTTCATTCATTTGATCGGGCATGCTGATTGGGCTTGAGGCACCAGCGCCAAAGACTGACTAGAGCCCCCGGTGCTTGCTGATCGCATCCGCAATCTTCTTCGCCGGGACTTTTTGCAGCGTGCACAGCAACTGGTGGGACACACCGGAGATCCCATGGGTGTCGCGCAGTTGGTGGCCCAGGTGCAGCGTGAGGTTGGCGGCCATTTCCGCATCGGCCATGGCCCGGTGAGCCTTGCCGGTGTGGGGCAAGCCGGCCCAACTGGTGAGCGTGCCGAGTTTGTGATTCGGCGCATGGGGCAGGAGGCGCCGCGCCAGCAGCATGGAGCAGGCGAAGCTTTGCACGCGATTGCGCTTGATGCGCGACAGCTCGAAGTCCCAGAACTTCTGGTCAAACGAGGCGTTGTGCGCCACCAGTGGCGTCAGGCCGACGAACTCGGCGACTTCATTCATGACCCGCTCAGCCGGCGGCGCCGTGCGCAGCATGCTGTTGCTGATGCCGGTCAGGGATTCGATGAAGGACGGGATGCGCACGCCGGCGTTCATCAGGCTTTGATAGCGCTCGACGATTACGCCCTGCTCCACGATCACCACGGCGATTTCAGTCGCGCGGCAGTAGCTGCTGGGGGAAATGCCGGTGGTTTCGAAGTCGATGACGGCGATACGTTCTTGCATGGGAGAGACCTTCAGAAATAGCTGATTCTTGCGTTTTGTTCGGGAGCGCCTGGCTGATATCGCGTCGGACATCGCTTGCGTGTCGCGCCTCTGTAGGAGCTGTCGGAGGTAACGACGGTGGCGAACGCGGTGGGTCAGTTGGCGCATGTTTACCTGAACGGGCCGGGTTCGCCAGCAAGCCGGCTCCTACAGATTTGCGGCGTTTGTCAGCCTGCGCTACGTCACGCTCTGAGCAGCGGCCTGCCCACAATCGGAATATACGGCCGAGCAGATCAACGAATTGGCGGCGTTCGTTTGCCTGCGTTGCATCAAGTCTTGAGCAGCAACCCGCCCTCGATCGGCACGTAACGACTGGCCGCGCGGATCAGCGAATTGGCGGTCAGCCCCGGTACGCCGTAGGCAATCGCTTCGACGCCGTGTTTGCTGATGATACGCTCCAGCAACAGGTCAAAATCGCCATCGCCGGACGCCAGCACGACTTCATCGACATTCGGCGCGACGTCCATGATGTCGATGGTGATGCCCACATCCCAGTCGCCTTTGGCCGAGCCGTCGCTGCGCTGAATGTAGGGTTTGAGTTTGACGGTGAAACCGAGGTTGCGCAGGATCTGCTGGAATTGCTGCTGCTTGCTGTCGCCACGGTCGATGGCATACGCATACGCCTCGACGATCTGCCCGCGCTGGCTGATGTCAGCCCACAGGGCGGCGTAATTGAAGTGACAACCGTGAGCCTGACGCACTGTGTAATACAGATTCTGTACGTCGGCGAAGACCGCGATTCTTCTCACCCAAATTCCTCGATGCGCTGACAAGCGACAGGGATCCGAAAACCGGACCGGCGCTCAGTATGCCAGTTTGGGGGAGGGATTGAAGGATTGGGTTTGGAGGCGATGGCGGAACGCGGTCTGTATTCCTGACACACCGCAGTCGCGACTCATCACATAACGGTGTAGGAGCGACCGGGGTGGCGCTCCACCTTGCCCGCGAAGAGGTCGGTACATCCGACACGTCTCTATCGTCTGAACGAGTTTCGCGGGCAAGCGCGCTCCTACACTAAGGCGGAGCCTCTACGTGCGATGTCAGACGAACGAATCGTCGTCGTCAAACATGCCGCCACCGGTGTCGCTGCCGTAATCGGTATCAGCGAAGCCATTGGAATCACTGCCCCAAGTGTCATTGCCGGGATTGTCATTACCGGTGCTGTCGTTTCCGGTGACCCGCTGCTGATCGTCACCCCATCCGCCGCTGCCACCTTGATCATGTTCGGCGGCAGGCTGGGCCGGCTGCTCCTGGATGATCTCGACGACTTCTTGCGGCTGGCTGTTGTGATGGAACAGGCTGCTGATGCCTTCCGCCAGCATCACGCCGCCGGCCACACCGGCTGCAGTCTTCAATGCCCCGCCCAGGAAGCCACTGCCGACGGGTGCCGCCGGAGCCTGTTGCGGTTGGGCATAGTTTTGCTGTGGCTGAGCGTAGTTCTGCTGCGGTGCGCTCGCAGGGCCACTTTCACGCCAGCCGCCCGAGGAAGGCTGCGGGTTCGATGGCCGGGAGAACGACGAGGTCGGCTGCTGAGCCTGTGGCTCGCGCGAACCGCCGCCGAAGATACTCGACAGAAAACCACCGCCACTGCCGGACTGGGCCGGCGCGGCGGACTTTGCCCGCTCCAGTTCAGCCCGCAGCTGTTGAATCTGCTCGTCGCGCTGACGGTTCTGGGCCTCCAGCTGCTTGATCGCGACTTCCTGCACCAGAATCGACTGCGCCATGTAATAAGGCGCGGCGGGTTGGCGAGTCAGGTGCTCCTTGATCAGCGCTTCGGCCTGCGCATCACGGGGGGCCGATTCGGTTTCTGCCTGTTTGAGTTTGCCAAACAAGCCGTCGATCAGGGTTTGTTCTTCGCTGTTCATGGCGACCTCGTTAGATTGCCGTAGGAATTCTGTTCTGAACCATTGCTCAGACATATCCAGTAATGGGGCTGTTCAAGGGCGTTTCAATAGGATGTAAAAAAAGTTAAGAAGGCTGCTCTGCCGCCGCCGGTTGGCCGGTTCTGCGGCTCTACGTTACAGTGTCGGCCTGCTTATCCCTGTGATCCGTTCATGAATCCGCTGACCATTCTGCAAGACTCGCTGTACTTCTTCCGACGCAACTTCGGCAGCATTCTTACGCTGTGCCTGCCCCTGGTGGTGCTGGAGGCCCTGACCAAACAGCTCATCGGCTTTGGGCAGGGCAACGGCGTCGCGCCACTGTTGGTCGGGCTGCTTTTTTATCCGCTCTACACCGGCGCGCTGATCCTTTTCCTGGACGCCAAAACCCGGGGCGAAGATCCGGTCAAATCCAGCTTGTGGGCCGTTGCGTTGCGCATGTGGCCCACCTTCGCGGTCCTGACGGCGCTGAGCACCCTGCTGATCATGGCCGGCATGTCGCTGTTCATCCTGCCGGGCGTGTGGGTGATGATCAAACTGCAGCTGTCGGAATACTTGCTGGTATTGCGCGGGATGGGGCCGCTGGAGGCGATGCGCGAAAGTTTCAGAATGACCCAGGGCCATGTGGTGCGCATTTTCCTCTGTGTGCTGTGCGTGTATATCCCGCTGTCGCTGCTTGAGGCGCTCAGTTATTACGTACTGCCAGACCAGCAAAGCCCGATGCTGTCGATTGCGGTGGACAGTGTTTCCAGCTTCCTGCAGCTGCTTATCAGCGTGATGATGTTCCGGTTGTTCATGCTCATCGACCCGCCCGCGCGGTCGGCCTGAGAAGATGGCACGCCCGACGCGGTACCTGCTTTACCTCGCGGTGTGTGCCGGGCTGTTCGTGATACTGCTGTATGACGTGACCTGGCACCCCGCCCGACACGAGAAGGTGGCGGTGTCCTGCAACGCGAAGGACGGAAAGCCACCGGTATTGGCGCCGGGTCAGACGCTCAAAGTGATGACCTGGAACATTCAATACCTGGCCGGCAAACGCTATGTGTTCTGGTATGACCTGCCCGATGGCAACGGCCCGGATGAACGGCCAACGCCTGAAGACCTGGCCTACAACCTGGATGAAGTGGCGCGGGTCATTCGCGACGAGCAGCCAGACATCGTCTTGCTGCAGGAAGTCGACGACGGCGCGAAGAACACCGACTACGGCAATCAACTCGCCCTGCTTCAGGCGCGCGTCGCCGACTTGTACCCCTGCAGCAGCGAGGCGTTTGACTGGAAATCCGACTTCGTGCCGGATCGCCACATCTTCGGCAGCGTCGGCCGCAAACTGGCGACGCTGAGCCGCTACCAACTCGACAGCGCCGAACGCCTGCACCTGCCCTCGCCTTCCAGCCATTTCATCAGTCGCCTGTTTCAGCCTCAGCCTGCGTTGCTCGTCAGCTACCTGCCAATGAGTGATGGCCGCGGTCTGACAGTGACCAATACACGCTTGAGCGATGCAGAGCCGGGCGGCGACGTGCGAAAGCGGCAAGTGGCGTCGGTTCGTCAGTTGCAACAAACCTTCGAACAGAACGGCACGCTGTGGATCACCGGCGGAGATTTCAACCTGCTGCCGCAAGGGCAATATCAGCGGCTACCCGCCGAACAGCGCGTGCCGTTCGCGGTAGAGAGTGAGCTTCGGGATTTGTGGGAACGCTTCCCGATGATCCCGAGCAATGAAGACGTGACCGGTGAAGATCGTCGCAAGTGGTACACCCGCTTCCCCAACGACCCCCGCATCAGCGGCCCGGACCGGACACAGGATTTCCTGTTTCATAGCCCGAAGCTGAAGCGGGTAGAGGCACGGGTGAGGCAGGCGGATACGTTGCTGATTTCTGACCACATGCCGGTGATTGCGCGGTTCAGAGTCCCAGCGCACGGAGAGTAAACCCCCTGTACGGGGGCACGGGAGCGTCGTTTGTTCTGAACCGACCAGTGCCGGATTTCCCGGCACCGATCGCTGCCATCAGAACGTGACGCTGGCCGTCAGCCGCGCGGTTCGGAGCGCACCCTCCTCCACCTGGAGCGTGCTGCTGCCCGTGGTGGCCGGGTAGTATTCCTTGTTGAACAGGTTGTCGATGTTCAACTGCAGACTGGTCTTGTAGTCATGGGTGGGTAAATCCCAGCGCACAAAGGCATCGGCCGTCGTGTAGCTGTCCAGCCAGAAGCTATTGGCGTCGTCGCCCGGCCGCTCTCCGACGTATCGGGCACCCGCGCCGACATGCCACTTACCGGTTTCGGCAGGCAGCGCGAGTTGATGACTGAGGTACAGGCTCGCGGTGTGCATCGGCGCATTGGGCAAGCGGTTGCCTTCCTGCTCGGGTGACTCTGCGTTTTTCAGCACTTCCGTGTGGTCATAGGCGTACGTGCCGATGATGCTCCAGTTACGCGCTATCTCTCCGGTCACGTCCAGTTCAACCCCTCGCGAGCGGGCCTTCCCCACCGCCTCGTCAATGCTGTCGCCATTGCTCTGCAGCACGCTGTTCACAAGGTTCTTCTTGACGATGTCATACACGGCCAGGTTCACGTTGAGCGCCTGGACCGGGCTGTATTTGATACCGACTTCGTAACTGCGACCTTCGGTAGGCTTGAAGCTGTTGCCAGCATCGTCGGCATCATTGGGCACGAAGGAGCGGCTGTAGTTGGCGTAGAGCGCGACGTTGTCGGCCGGCTGATAAACAATCCCGCCAAAAGGGAGAAATTTATCGCCATTGGAGTCGGCACCCGGTGCATACGCGCTGCCCAGCCCCTGATCGCTGTATTGATCCCAGTGCTCCTGACGACCACCGAACACCAGAATCCAGCGATCATTAAGGTGCCAGTTGTCCTTGAAGTACGCCGAAGTGGTGACCAGATTATTTTCGGCGTTGCTCTGGGCCGCGCTGACAGTCGCAGGCTCAGCCAGATTGCCGTAGGTGGGGTTCTGGATATTGAGGTTGCCGGCAGTGCTGCTGGCGTTGCGGTAGGTTTTACCGCGGTATTTATCCAGCGACTCGTTGTCCACCCCAACGACGATCTCATGCCGCTGGCCGAACAACTGCTGATCGCCTATGAAGTCCAGCGCGGTATAACGGCTCTCATAATCGTAGTGCCCGCCATTGGCAATCCGGCGCAGGGTGTTGCCGTTCAAGCTGCTGGGCTGAGCAATCGCCAGGCTGTAGCGATCCTCGGTCCATCCGTAGGTCAAGCGGCTTCGCCAGTCATCATTGAGCTGGTACTCGAACTTCGCGGTGGTGCTTTGGCTGATGCCGACGGTCTTGGCCCAGCGCTCATCCAGACGATCGCGGTAACTGATGTCGGCCGGGTGGCCATTGGCGAACACGGTGCCGCGGTCAAAGGGGCTCGCGTAATCGTTGTAGGTATAGGCCAGCGAGAAACTGGCGCGGTCGCCGACCCAGGCGATCGATGGCGCAATGAGCGTGTGCTCGTCGACGCCATAATTACGCCAGTAGTCCTCGTGGGAGCGCTCGGCAACCAGCCGGTACGCCAGATTGGTATCGCCCAGCGGCCCGGTGGTGTCCACACCAAAGGTCCCGCCGCCTTCACTGTAACCAGACCCGGTCAAGGTCGTGCTTTGGGTGAACTGCGGTTGTTTGCTGATCACATTGATCAGCCCGCCCGGCTCCAGCGCGCCATACATGAGCGATGCAGGGCCCTTCAACACTTCCACGTGATCGGTGGTGGCGCCGAGATTGCGGCCGATCGCCGAGCGGACCCCGTCCCGCAAAATGGAGTTGTCGTCATTGCTGCCAAATCCGCGCTTGATCACAGCATCCTTCGTGCCCCCCAACGTGTTCGTCTGGGACACACCACTGACAAAGCGCATGGCGTCGTTGAGGTCTTTGACCTGGTAGTCATCCAGGGTTTGCGCAGTGACCGTGTTGACGGTTTGGGCTTCATCCCGATTCTGGGTGGAGGTCTTGCTGGCGGTGCTCCCTTCCGAAACCGTATAACTTCCCGAGCCGTCAGCCGCATCGCGTGTGGACTGGATGACACTGGGGGCCAACTCGGTGACCGTCTGAGCAGCCATTGCAAAACCAGGTAAGGCAGAACACAGCAGGACTGACGCATGAGTCCGGTTGAAGAGCTTGACCACGAGCTGACTCCGTAAATTGAAACGAGTGCAAATGCGATTCGTTACTATTACACGGGTTGAGCTCGTATTTACCTCACATGGCGTGTGAAGTTTTTTTTCATCCGCTCCTCGTCATGCCTTGTGCAGCCCCGCTCACTTCCTCGGCTTCACCCGCGCGGTTGGTTCTGCAATCAATGGATCGTCCGGCCAATAGTGCTTCGGATACCGCCCCTTCAGATCCTTCTTCACCTCGGCATAGGTGCTGCGCCAGAAGTTGGCGAGGTCTTGGGTGACTTGCACCGGACGGCGGGCGGGAGAGAGCAGGTGCAGCTTGACGACCTGCCGGCCGTTGGCGATGCGCGGGGTGTCGGCCAGGCCGAAGAGCTCCTGCAGACGCACCGCCAGAATGGGCGGGGACTCGCTGTAATCCAGGCGGACCGATGAGCCCGACGGCACGGTCAGGTGATGCGGCGCCAGTTCGTCGAGCCGCTGCGGCAAGGGCCATGGCAGCAGGTTGTGCAGGATCGAAGAGAGGTCCAGATTGCCGAAGTGGCTCAGTCGCGTGACCTTGCCCAGGTACGGCAGCAACCAGTGCTCCAGCGTCGCCAGCAACCCGTCGTTGCTCACATCCGGCCACTCGCTTTCGCTCCCCTTTTGCATATCCATCTGACGCAGCAGGCCCACTCGCGCCTGCCACTGGCGCAGCTCGGGCGTCCAAGGCAGCAGCTCCAGGCCCTTGCGCCGCACCAGCGCCAGCAAAGCCTGCCCCCGCGCGGAATCGTCCAGCCCGGTCAGCGGCTCGCGGCTGATGATCAGTTCCCCGGCCTTGCGCTGACGCTCGGCGCGGAATACGCCCTCGCGCTCGTCCCAGTCCAGTTGATCGAACGGCGTCACCTGTTCGGCAAGCACTGTGTCGAACAGGTCGGGATCGAACTCGGCGGCCAGATAGATACGCTCTTCGCGCTGGCCCTGGCGGCTGCCCAGATCGGCCACCACCAGCCACGGCTGTTTCATCAATGCGTCTGGCTCGGCGAACAACGCGGCGCGGCCGTTGGCGAGTCGATATTCCGCGCCGCCGGTACGGCGTTGTTGTGCAACGCGGTCGGGATAGGCCAGTGCCAACAGTGCGCCGAGCCAGCGTGGGTGATCAGGGTCGGCGACCGGCTTTCGAGCCGCACCCCGCAGATAACTGCGATATTGGCGGGACAACTGCCGCGCTCGCTGCACCCCGCCCTGCGCGCCTTTCGCGGCGCGTTCTGCGCCCGCCAGCAACGTCAGCCGACTGTGCAGATCGGCACCTGCGCCGCGCAAAATGTCGCGTTCGCCGAGTAACGCTGCGACGTCGCACGCCAGCGGGCCCAGACCCAATTCATGACCGCGCAGCAGCAAATGGGCAATGCGTGGATGGGCAGGTACTTCGGCCATCGACTGGCCGTGAGGGGTGAGTTTCCAGTCTTCACCTGGCTTGCGCGTCAGCGCGCCCAGCCGCGCCAGCAGGTCTTGCGCCTGGGCATACGCGGCGGCAGGCGGCAGGTCCAGCCACGTCAGCTGAGCCGGTTCGACGCCCCACCGCGCCAGTTGCAGTGCCAGGCCGGCGAGGTCAGCCTGAAGGATTTCGGCCGCGCCGTAGGCCGCCAATTGATCGTGCTGCGCCTCGGACCACAGCCGATAACAGACGCCCGGCTCAAGCCGTCCTGCTCGACCCGCCCGCTGCGTGGCGCTGGCCCGGGAAATCCGCTGGGTGTCGAGGCGCGTCATGCCGCTGCCGGGATCGAAACGCGGCACCCGCGCCAGCCCCGCGTCGATGACCACACGCACGCCGTCGATGGTAAGGCTGGTCTCGGCGATATTGGTGGCCAGCACCACTTTGCGCTTGCCCTTGGGCGCAGGTTCAATCGCCGCGCGCTGGGCGCTCAGGTCGAGCTCGCCGTGCAGCGGGCACAGCAGCACGTCGCTGCGATCGCCGACGGCCTCGGTCAGCTGTTGATTGACCCGACGGATCTCGGCCTGCCCCGGCAGGAACACCAGCAGGCTGCCGGACTCGTTGCCCAGCGCATCAAGCACGGTCTGAACCACGCGCGGCTCGATGAACTCCCCCGGCTGAAACGGCCTCCCCCACTGCATCGACACCGGGAACATGCGCCCCTCGCTGCTGATCACCGGCGCATCGTTGAGCAAGCTCGACAGCCTCGCGCCCTCAAGGGTCGCCGACATCAGCAAGATCTTCAGCGGCTGGTCGTCTCGAAACAGCGCGCGACCGTTGAGGCTCAGCGCCAGCGCGAGATCAGCGTCGAGGCTCCTTTCATGAAACTCATCGAAGATAAGGAGCCCGACACCTTCCAGCGAAGGGTCTTCCTGCAAGCGCCGGGTGAGAATGCCTTCGGTGACCACTTCAATGCGGGTAGTGGGGCCGACCTTGCTGTCCAGGCGAATCCGGTAACCCACGGTCTCGCCGACGCCTTCCCCCAACTCGCTTGCCAATCTTTCAGCAGCAGCGCGAGCCGCCAGACGACGGGGTTCAAGCATCAGGATCGTCTGCCCCGCCAGCCAGGACTCTCGCAACAGCGCGAGCGGCACACGGGTGGTCTTGCCCGCGCCCGGCGGCGCTTCGAGCACGGCCTCGTCCCGGTCGGCAAGGGCCTGGCGCAGGGCGGGCAGAACGGCATCGATGGGCAAAGAATTCATGGCGGCTCCCAGATCAGCCGGGGACTATACCCACGAGCATCGCAGGCGCCCAGCCTGTGTGAGGATGCGTTTGCGAAAGGCGACAGAGAACAGCGTGCTACCGATTCTCAAACGCCAGAAACAAGGAAGCCCCGCAAGCGGGGCCACAACTTAACCTAGTCTCATCACCGTTTCAAAAGCCCGGGAGTGGAGGTGCTAGGGCAGCGACGCAAATTTATCACAGAACAGAGCAACGTCAAATTCGAAGATGGGTTCTCAACGCAGAAGCTTCCCCCGCCTTAGATTATTTCTCGCCATCACCGGTGCCTTGATCTGGCAGCGGCATTGCCGTGTGAAGTGAACGAAACCCGCAAGCACTGAAGCCCGCCTCAGCGGCGGCTTAGCTTCAATGGAGATCCCACGGTGTGTAAAATTCCGACTTTCGCCCAAGACAGCTCTTGGCGGCAGTTTGGTTTCCAGGAAGGTTAATTTAGCTATGGTTTGGAACACGCTGGAGGCAAAGCTCTCCACACCCCGGATGTCCCGTTACCTTCAGAAGAATCAGAACAAGCACGACCGGGCAGCGGAAGCGTATGTCCACAACATGAAAATTGCGGAGTCACTGGTCTCGATTTTTCATGTGCTTGAGGTATCCCTGCGCAATGGCATACAGAAGGAGATGGCTATCGAATACAACCGGCTCGACTGGTATGAAGAGTGGAATGACCCTGCCGACGCAGACCTTCAAAAACTCTACAACAAGATCGCCGATGCGAAGAGAGCCCTCGGTGCGCGCAGGGTTAAGGCTAGCCCCGACAATATCGTGGCAGAACTCAGTTTTGGCTTTTGGACATCCCTGTTCAACCGCGCAACCACCAACAAGCTGTCCAAACCTCTGAGGAGAGTTTTCTATTCGTGCCCTAAAAGCATGCGTCAGCCTGACAAGATGCGTACACGACTGAATAAGGGACGCGACTTGCGAAACAGATGTTTCCATCATGAGCCGCTGCTTTGGCAGCCGCTTATGGATATACACCGAGATATTTTGGAGGTCGTGAAATGGATCGACCCAAGCCTGCATGCTTGGGTCCAGAGCCATGACCGGGTTGCGTCGACCGTGCACGAATGGATGACATGGAGAGACGCGCCAGTACCCTCACCAACCGCGTGTCAACTCTAAGGCGCCCCAGCATCAACCTGTTTTGCTCATCCCCCCAACGAACTGTCTTCCCTCACGGATACTCTTATTGATTAGGCATTTGCCTTGTATAGTTGCGACTTCTTATGAGGAGATCCCCATGCGCATTCCATCCCGTTTGATTGGCGGTGTTCTGGTTGCCACGCTGCTGACGCAACTGACCGCGTGCGGCAGTATTTTCTACCCGGAACGTCGTGGCCAGATTCAGGGCAGCGGCCGAATGGATCCGGCCATCGTGATACTCGACGCCATCGGCCTGCTGTTCTACATCATTCCCGGCGTGATCGCGTTCGGTGTGGACTTCGCCACTGGCGCGATCTACCTGCCAGGCGGCACTCACGCTCAGATCGATCCGCAAAAGCTGGAACCTGCCGTGCGCACTGACGGCACAGTCGACAACGCCAAGCTGCAAGCCATCATCCAGACCGAGCTCGGCCGCACCCTCCCACTGGATGACCCTCGTCTGATCCAGCACAAAGGCAGCACCCAGCAACTTGCCTCCCTGGGCCTTGTTCCGTCCGCCTGAGTTTTATGATTTGAAGGAAGCGACATGAGCACCAGCCCCGAACACGCCCGCTTATTGCGCCTGGCAACCCGTGCATCGCTTGCTGTGGCGAGCATTCTGATCGTTGCCAAAGCGGTGGCGTGGTGGCTCAGCGGCTCGGTCAGTCTGCTGGCCGGCCTGACGGACTCGATGCTCGATGGCGCCGCCTCGTTCCTCAATCTGCTGGCCGTGCATTACGCGTTGCGCCCGGCTGATGACGATCATCGCTACGGCCACGGCAAGGCAGAAGCGCTGTCGGGCATGGCCCAGGCGCTGTTCATCGCGGTGAGTGCGTTCTTGATCGGCTTTCAGGCGGTCGACCGCATTCAACACCCGCAACCCCTCGGCGATCCGGGCCTGGGTTTGCTGGTGATGGTGTTGTCGATCGGACTGACGATCGCATTGCTGATGTTGCAGCACCGCGTGGTGAAAGCAACGGGTTCAGCGGCGATACGCGCGGATTCACTGCACTACCGCTCTGACCTGCTGCTCAACTTCAGCATCATGCTGGCGCTGGGCCTGGCCTATTTCGGCTACTCCCAGCTGGACGCTTATTTTGGTCTGGCGATCGCGTTCTACATTTTGTGGAGCGCGATTTCCATTGCCCGGGAGACGGTGTCGGTGCTGATGGACGCAGAACTGCCGGTGGACGTCAGCACAAAAATGCTCGAACTGGCCCAGGCCGTCCCGGGCGTACTGGGCGCCCACGACCTGCGCACGCGAATTTCGGGCAATCACTGGTTTGTGCAGCTGCACCTGGAGTTGCCGGGCACGCTGACGCTGTCGGTTGCCCACGATTTGTGCGAGCGGGTGGAAGCGGCGATTCAGGACGAGTTCCCCAAAGCCGAAGTGCTGGTGCACGCGGATCCGCAGGAAGTGGTGGGTCGCGGGGATGGACCGGTTTTGAATTGAAGGCGTCAGGCGTCACACCTCAAATCTGATGGCGATCAAACAGGCCTCTTCCCGGCTGAAGCCGGTCCCACTGACTGACCGCGTGCACTTAGTGGGACTGGCTTTAGCCGGGAAGGCGTCGGTTGTCACACCGCAAATCTGATGGCGTACACACCGGCCCCTTCCCGGCTGAAGCCGGTCCCACTAAGGCATTCCGCATTCCAGCCTGCCTGCCCGCGCTCTTACTGCTGAATGCTATACCCCCGCCCTGCATAACAACTGGCCATCGCCTGTCGGTAGACGCCCAGCACTTCCGGTGCCGGTTGGTAGGCTGCGCCCGCCGGGTCGAAGTTGCTTTGCTGCACGGCGAAGCGGTAGCAGTCGTAGCGGTCCTGTTCGATTTCCTGTTGAGGCTTGCCTTCAGGCGGGTAAGCAACAACGTCATAAGGGTTTGCGGCCTGCTGGACAGGCTGCGGCTGCTGAGGCGAATACACCGGCTCGACATTTTGCGGAGGCTCGGCGACTACGTATTCCTGGGTGTTCTGCTCGTAGGTGTAATAGGTGCCGGCGGCCACGAAAAACAGCGCGCTGCCGAGCCAGACCTGTTGCGCGTAGTCGGGCAGGTAGCGGACGCGAACGCCCCGTGGAGGCTGGACGACCACATAGCGCGGACCCTGCGGGCGATACCAGTAACCGCCAGAGTAGAAGTAATCCCCACCGCGATACGGCACCCGCGAATAGCCGCCCGGCATGCGATCGATCTCGTAACCCGGCCGATAGCGCGGGCCTGAACCCCAGCCGTCTCCATGACCGCCGGGACGGCCGGCCTGCCAGTTACCGTTATCGGGACGACGGTCGCCGTCGCGCCAGCGGTTGTCTCGGGGCTGGTCGCGGTAAAAGCCCTGACGAGGCTCCTGGGTCTGAACCACCGTGTCCGGCCGACCCTGAATGGGCAGACCGCCCTGACGGTCCTGCAACTGACGCTGTTGTTGCTGCTGCTCTTGCTGGCGTCGTTGCTGATCCTGCTGTTGTTGGCGTTGCTGCTGTTGGCGCTGATCGTCGCGCTGTTGATTGCGCTCACGATCCTGCTGCTGGCGCTGCTGATTGGCGCGCTCCTGCTGGTTCTGCTGAATCTGGCGCTGTTGCTGCACCTGTTCCTGCTGGCGCTGCTGCTGTTGCTGATTCTGCTGTTGCTGGCGTTGTTGCTGCTGCTGACGCTGCTGGTTGTCATTGAAGCCGCGCTGATTCTCCTGCTGCTGGCGCTGCATCTCGAACCCACGTTGCTGTTGTTGCTGTTGTTGCTGGTGCTGCTGCTCGTTACGCTGCTGCTGTTGATTATTGTCGTCGGCCAACACCTGAGCACTGATGCTCAAGGCCAAGAGACTGACACCTGCCAAACGCCAGATGCGCATGTTCATGCTTTCCTCACTGGGGCGCGGATACCTGTTGATAGGACTGCTAGTCGGGTGCGCCGTTCGCCGCACTCTATCAGCGTGGCGGATGAAACTATAGAAGCGCACGCCCCGGTGCTGGCCAAAAGCCGGGCACAAAAAAAGAGGGCTCGATGGCCCTCTCTGGAATGCTTCGTCCTGGCTCGACGCTTTTGACGTCGGCTCACCTCGCATCGTCTTCTGGACAGTGCGTAGCCCGGTGGCCTGCTCAACCCTGTCGGGCTGGAGACCGCGGCTGGCCTGATTCGGCGGGCCGCGCTGGACGCTGTGTCCGGGCAGTGATTCTGGTTAAAAGAATAGGCTTTGGCGGACGACAGAGGATTGCGAATATTGCTGAAGAAAACATCACTTGCGCAATAATTCACTTCGGATGAATAATCCTGCGCAATCCATTCAATAAAGGCGCTTATCGTGAGCAAGCTCGACAGATATGACTTGAGTATTTTGGCCGAACTGCAAAAGGACGCGCGCATCTCCAATCAGGAACTGGCAGAGCGCATTGGTCTGTCGCCATCACCCTGCTCGCGCCGCGTCAAACAGCTGGAAGACGACGGTTATATCGTCGGCCAGGTCGCGCTGCTGGACCGCAAGAAGCTGGGCCTTAGCCTGACGGCTTACGTGCTGATCGGCATGGACCGCCACACACCCGACCGCTTCGAGAATTTCGAGCAGCACATTCGCAACCTGCCGCAGGTGCTGGAATGCAGCCTGGTGACCGGGATCGATGCCGATTACCAACTGAAGGTCGTTGTCCCGGACATGGATCACTATCAGAAATTTCTGCTGGGCCATCTGACCCGCATCGACGGCGTGACCAGCGTTCGCTCCAGCTTCGTGCTCAATCAGGTACTGGCGAGCACCGAATTGCCGCTCGTGCATTTGCGCGGCTGAACTGCGTCCGACGGGAGTCACCCATGGCTCCTGCACTGTTCGAAGAGTGGATGATGACCCTGTTGATCACGGCGCTGGTCGGGTTCATGGGCTTCATCGTCTGGGATCTGGCGAAGAGATCCAAAGCCGGGCGCTTCGGTACCATTCTCCTGTTCAGCGTTCTAGGGCTGGGGATTCTGGCGTTTGTGATCAAGAGCGTGGTGATCGCCTCCTTGGAGCAGCAGGGATGACTTCGCCACCACCTCGAGCTGCTTTTGTAGGAGCGCGCTTGGTCTGGGCTGCATCCGGACGAAGGCATCGTACCCGCTTCATTGATGTCGTCTGACCCGACGCGTTCGCGGGCAAGCGCGCTCCTACAGTTGATACGTGCAGTCTTGGCATCTCGCGCCGGTCATCAAGACTGTCAGAGCTTCGCCGGCACTTCCCGCCACTGCCCCTGATCCAGCCCTTCTATGCTCCAGTCGCCAATCCGCACGCGGACCAGTCGCAACGTCGGCAGCCCGACCGCCGCGGTCATCCTGCGCACCTGGCGGTTGCGGCCTTCCTTGATCACCAGTTCCAGCCAGCTCGTCGGTACACTTTTGCGAAAGCGCACCGGCGGGTTGCGCGGCCACAGTTCGGGTTCGTCCAGTTGCCGGGCCTGTGCAGGCAAGGTCGGGCCATCGTTGAGTTCAACGCCATCACGCAGCTTCTGCAGTTGCTCATCCGTCGGCTCGCCCTCCACCTGCACCCAATAGGTTTTCGCCAGCTTGTGCTTGGGGTCGGCGATTCGCGCCTGCAACTGGCCGTCGTTGGTCAGCAGCAGCAAGCCTTCGCTGTCGCGGTCCAGACGGCCCGCCGGGTAGATGCCGGGGATGTCGATGAAATCCTTGAGCGTCGCGCGGCCTTCGCCATCACTGAACTGGGTCAGCACATCAAAGGGTTTGTTGAACAAAATCAGCCGAGGTTCGGCGGGCGGCGCTTTGGCGACACGCCGTGGCGCGCCGGAGCGATCAGGGGAAGGACGGCGGGCATCGGGACGTTGATTGCGGGGCATGGGAAACCGGTAAACAAATGACAGATACGGAAAGGGCCACTTTAGTGGCCCTTTCGTTGAACGCCTAGCGACTTAACGGAGCGTTATCGGAACGGCGGCTCGTCGAAGCTGCGCAGTTTGCGCGAATGCAGCGAGTTGAGCTGCGTGCGCATCAGGTCCAGCGCGGCGATGCCGATCTTCAGATGCTGGGTGACCGCACGCTCATAAAACGCGTTGGCCGAGCCCGGCAGCTTGATCTCGCTGTGCAGCGGTTTGTCCGAAACGCAGAGCAAGGTCCCGTAAGGCACCCGCAGGCGATAACCCTGGGCCGCAATAGTCCCGCTTTCCATGTCCACCGCCACGGCGCGGGACAGGTTGATCAGCGGCCGCTCCTGGGCCCAGCGCAGTTCCCAGTTGCGATCATCGTAGGTCAGGACCGTGCCGGTGCGCAGACGCTTCTTCAGATCGTCGCCGCGTTCGCCGGTGACTTGGGCGGCTGATTCCTGCAACGCCAGTTGCACCTCGGCCAGCGCCGGGATCGGGATGTTCGGCGGCAGCACGCGGTCCAGAATACCGTCGCGACGCATGTAGGCGTGGGCGAGCACGTAGTCACCGATGGTCTGCGACTGACGCAGGCCGCCGCAGTGGCCGATCATCAGCCAGCAATGCGGACGCAATACCGCGAGGTGGTCGGTGATGTTCTTGGCGTTGGACGGGCCGACGCCGATGTTGACCAATGTCACGCCGTGACCGTCTTCGGCAATCAGGTGATACGCAGGCATCTGGTAACGGTGCCAGACCACGCCGGAGACGATGGCCTGGGCTTCGCCGTAATCCATGCTCTTGTCGACGACGACGTTGCCCGGCAGGACCATCTTCACGAAGCGCGGGTCGTCGCGCAGTTTTTCCAGGCCATGCACGATGAACTGGTCGACGTAGCGGTGGTAGTTGGTCAGCAGGATCCACGGCTGGACATGGCGCCAGTCACTGCCGGTGTAATGCACCAGACGACGCAGCGAGAAATCCACCCGGGCGGCGTCGAACAATGCGAGCGGCAGCGGATCGGTGTTCGCCCAGTCGTACAGACCGTCGGCGATGCCATCGGTGGCCGCCGACAAATCGGTGCTCGGGAAGACGCGGGCCAGGGTCGCAGCGGTGACGCCGGTACCGGCCAGTTCATCGCCCTGCTCGACCACGTACGGGTACGGAATGTTCTGTTCACTGACGCCCACTTCCACCGTCACGGTGAAGTCGTTCATCAGCGGCACGAGTTGTTCAAGCAGGTATTTGCGGAACGCCGCCGGGTGGGTGACGGTGACACTGTAGGTCCCCGGCAACTGAACCTTGGCGTAGGCGCGGGTGGTCAGCGGCACTTCACCCTGGCAGTGGTAGGTCAGGCGCAATTCGGGGTAGCGGAACGTCAGACGCTCGGCGGCATCCGGTTCGACGCGGTCTTTGAGATAGCGCTTGAGCGCCTGGCTCAAGGCGGTGGTTGCTCGTGCGTGGAGCTCAGCGAGCCGGTCCACGGCTTGTTCGGCAGTTTCTACGACAATGAAAGCTTCGGTCACGATGCATATCCTTCTGATCTTGCAATCGCATATCTTGCCTGCAACAGATGACGAAGGCACGAGTTGTGTCAGAGAGGCCAGCTCCTGATATCCCCTGTGGGAGCGCGCTTGCCCGCGAAAATTGTGGCATTCACCGAATGTGTGCCTGATACACCCCATTCGCAGGCAGCGCAGACACAGATCACCCGGTTTGCGGCGATGACCGCGCGACCAACGCCTGAACATCCACCCCGCGCGGCAAGGTGCCGTAGACCCGACCCGGCCGTTCCACGCGTCCGGCGATAAACCCGTCGCTGACCACGGCATTGCCTGCTTCCAGCAGCAGCTTTGCCTGCAGCGCGACGGCGATGTCTTCGGTCAATTGGCGTGCGCGGTACTGAATGTCGCCGGTGTCCTGAAACGCCTCCTTCAAGCCATGAATATGCGCGGCCAGACGCTTGTCGCCATGACCGTCGCCAAGCTCGTCAAACAGCGCATCCAGCACGCCGGGCTCTTTGGACAACGCGCGCAGGACGTCGAGGCACTGCACATTGCCGGAGCCTTCCCACGTCGAATTGACCGGCGCCTCACGGTAGAGGCGCGGCAGAATGGTGTCCTCTACATACCCCGCGCCGCCCATGCATTCCGCCGCTTCGTTGATCATCGCCGGCGCGCGTTTGCAGATCCAGTATTTGCCCACCGCCGTCACCAGCCGTGCAAAACGGGCTTCGTGGCCGTCATCCAGACGCTCCAGCGAACGTCCCATGCGCAGGGTCAGTGCGAGGGCCGCTTCGCTTTCCAGCGCTAGATCGGCGAGCACGTTTTGCATGAGCGGCTGCTCGCTGAGCAAGCGACCGCTGACGCTGCGGTGGGCGCAGTGGTGCGCGGCCTGGGTCAGGGCCTGACGCATCAGCGCGCTGGAACCGGTCATGCAGTCGAATCGGGTCATGGCCACCATTTCGATGATGGTCGGCACGCCGCGCCCCTCCTCGCCCACCATCCAGGCCAGGGCGCCGCGGAATTCCACCTCACTGGAGGCGTTGGACCAATTGCCCAGTTTGTTCTTCAGCCGCTGTATGTAGAACTCGTTGCGGGTGTCATCGGGGCGATGGCGCGGCAGCAGGAAACAGGTCAGGCCCTTGTCGGTCTGCGCCAGGGTGAGGAAGGCGTCGCACATGGGCGCTGAACAAAACCATTTGTGCCCCACCAGTTCATAGGCCTGACCGGGGCCGGGCTGGCCAACGGGATAGGCCCGCGTGGTGTTGGCGCGCACGTCGGTGCCACCTTGTTTCTCGGTCATGGCCATGCCGATGGTGGCGCCGGACTTGTGGGCGATCCCGACGTTGCGCGGGTCGTAGTGGGTGGCGAGGATCTTCGGCAGCCAGGTCTCGGCCAGGTCCGGTTGCAGGCGCAGGGCCGGCACGCTGGCGAAGGTCATGGTCAGCGGACAACCGCTGCCCGCCTCGGCTTGGGTGTGCAAATAGCTCATCGCCGCGCGGGCGACGTGGGCGCCTTCCCGGGGATCGGTCCATGGCAGCGACGGAATGCCGTGCTCAACCGCCGTTTGCATCAGTTGGTGATACGCGCGATGAAACTCCACCAGGTCGATGCGATGGCCGTAGCGATCATGGCTGGCGAACACCGGTTTGTTCTGATTGGCGAGGAAACCCGCTTCCATCAACGGGCCACCGGCCAGCGCGCCATAGGCGTCGATTCGGTCCCGTGCCCAACCCGCCCCGAAGCGCTGCGACCACTCTTGCAGCGGCAAGTCGATGCGGTAGAGGTTGGTGCCGTCCAGAGAAGGCGGCTGATTGGTGACCTCGTGGGTCTCGGCGAACTGATGCAGGTTGATGCGCTGGTCCATGAGGCGACTCCGGTCCGGGCAGCACGCGGCGGTCGTGCAGCTGACCTAGTGAATCACGCACCACTTCCCGGCGACAGCGCCATAGAAGACGAAATCACGGCGGTTTTACCTTGTGGGCGCACGATCTCGGAATGGATGCAGATCAACTGCAGGAGCGTGGCTTGTCCCGCGATCTGGCGCGGAGCGGCAGCACACCTGGCATCGATTTCTCCTGATCCACCGCATGCGCCGATTCGACGACCGGTTCCCGGCCGATCGCGGGACAAGCCACGCTCCTACACCGATTGCGTCGCGATCTGCACATCCAGGCTCAAGCGGAACTGGCTGCCATTGCCCGGTTCGGACTGATGGCTCAGGCGCCCGCCCTGCAATTCAATCAACTGTCGGCAAATCGCCAGGCCGATGCCCAGCCCGCCGTATTCCCGCGTCGTCGAGCTATCCACCTGGAAGAAGTTGGCGTACAGCGTCTCCTCATCCAGCCGGCTGAAGCCGATGCCAGTGTCGATGACGTCGATCACCAGACGCACGTTCTCGGCGTCTGCGCGCTGGCCGTTGACGCGGATTCTGATCGAACCGGTTTTGGTGAACTTGATCGCGTTGTCCAGCAGGCACTCCAGGCACTGGCGCAACTTGACGCTGTCACCTTCGAGACTGTCCGGCAACGTCTCGTCCAGCTCAACACTCAGCGCCAGCGCCTTGCTGCGGGCCAGCGGCTCGAAGCCACTGCGAAGCTGAAACAGCACATGCCGCAGGCTGAACGGCTCGTTGCGCACGGTGATGCGCCCGGCTTGCAGCTCGGTCAGCGTAAGAATGCCGTTGACGATGCCCATCATGTTTTGCGCCGAGTCGGCGGCGGTCTGGCGATACAGCTCGATCTCGCTCCCGGCCACGTCCATCTGCATCAACTCCAGCGAACCGATCACACCGTTCATGGGCGTGCGCAGCTCATGGGTCAGCGTGGCGAGAAACTCATCTTTCAATCGGTTGCTCACGGCCAATTGCTGGTTGAGGGTTTCAAGCCCCTGCTGCGATTCCGCCATGATCTGCGCTTCGCGCTCGCGCATGGCATTGATGCGGTCGGCCAGAGCCAGCGAAAGCAACGCCACCTCGATCACCGAACCGATCTGGCTGGCGTACATGGTCCAGAAGTTGTTGGGCAGATGCCCGAGCAGCATGGTCGCGTTGACCACCCCGCCGATCAGAAACGCCGACCAGCCAATGATGAAGTACCGCGCGACCCGCCGCCCCTTGAACCACGCCGCCAGCCCGATCAGCAGCACGACCGGCGTGAACAGCAACACCAGCCCGGTCACCAGGCGCAGCGCAACGCCGTAATCCATGCTCAACGCGAGCGCCATGATCACCGCCGCGCAAACCATCATCACCAGCAGCGGCACGTCCAGCCAGCGACCCAGGCTCGGCGTCTGCAGGAATTTGCGGGTGAACTGGCTGGCAAAGAGAATCGCGGCGGCGATAAGAAAGGTGGTCGAGGTGTTGGCCCACCACGGGTTGTCGGGCCAGAAATACTCGATCGCCGCGCCGTTGACCGAGACCTGATACAGGCCAAAGCAGGTGATGTAGAGGATGTAATGCAGGTACGCGGTGTCGCGCACACTCAGGTAGATGAACAGGTTGTAGACCAGCATCACCGCCAGCACGCCGTAAATCATGCCGAGGATGTACAGGCGCGACGGCTGCTCTTCTATATAGGCGTGACTGGCCCACAGATTGAGTGGCGCCTGCACCGAGCCGTGGCTGGCGACGCGCAGGTAAACGGTCTTGGTCTCGTGGGCGTTCAGGTTGAGATCGAATACGTAGTTGTTCTGCTTAATCTGCCGGCTGGAAAACGGCAGCATGTCGCCGGTCTGCCAGGCCAGATGCGGCCGCGCATCGCCGTTGCCGAGATAGAGATCGACATGGTCCATCGGCGGGTAGGCCAGTTCCAGCAACCAGTCGGCGGACGCCAGCGGGTTGGCCGGACGATAAGTCAGACGCACCTTTAGCCAGAACGCCGAGCGCGAGTACCCGGCATTGAGCGACGGACCGGCAAGGGGTCGGAATCTTGCGGCGCCCTCGGGGGATGAGACTTGCTGGATGGTCGCATCGCCGGTGGGGTCTTCAAACACCTGGGTGTCGCGCCCCAACGCCAGGCTGCGGGTGTTCTCATCGAAATCGACGGCGTTGGCGAACATCGGCAACAGGCAGAACAGGGCGATCAGCACCAGACGCATGGGACACCGCCTTGGCATTGATGACGGGCACGAGCTGCCGTTGAATAGTGGAACGGCTTCGCAATTCTGCGAGCGACCGCTGTATCGGTCGAAGGGGTCAGCGGGCAACGCACTTGCATTCACTCTTTTGGCGGAACAGATGAAGCGCCACAGGATAGCGACTGATAGCTCGATGACACCATCTAAATCTCCGGTGCCACTGGATGTCCTCGATTTCACCGTCGGAGCCGGCTTGCTGGCGAACGCATTGTGTCAGGCGCTGTAGCAGGGAAAGGTCAACCGGGTTCGCCAGCAAGCCGGCTCCTACAGATTGGTCAATGCTGCAAAATTAATGGCGTTCGCACTAGCCCCTTCCCGGCTGAAGCCGGTCCCACTAAATCACCGCGTGCACATAGTGGAAGTGGCGTAAGCCAGAAAATTGCCTAGTGGTACTGGCTGAACGCAATGCACTTAGTGGGACCGGCTTTAGCCGGGAAGGCGTCAGATGTCTCACCGCAAAATTGATGGCGTACGCACCGGCCCCTTCCCGGCTGAAGCCGGTCCTACTAACAGCCTGCGTCTCACCGCGAGATTGACGGTGTTTGCACTGGCGCTTTCCCGGCTGACGCCGGTCCCACCGGCAAAAAGTTTAGTGGTAAGCTCGCGCACCATGAATATCTATAGCTCCCGCCCTGTTGTCCTCTGTCTCTCCGGTCACGACCCTAGTGGCGGCGCCGGTCTGCAGGCAGATATCGAAGCCCTGCTCGCTCAGGGTTGCCACGCCGCTCCCGCCGTCACCGCCCTGACCGTTCAGGACACCGTGAATGTCACTGACTTTCGCGTGCTGGATCGCGAGTGGGTGCTGGCGCAAGCCAATGCCGTGCTCAACGATTCCACCGTCGCGGCAGTGAAGCTGGGCATGCTGGGCTCGCTGGAGATGGTCGACACCGTCGTCGAACTGCTGGCGGCGCATCCGCATCTGCCGATGGTCTGCGATCCGGTGTTGCGTGCCGGTGGCGGCGGTCGGCTGGGCAAGGATGAGGTGGGTTACGCGATGCGCGAGCGCCTGCTGCCACTCGCCACCATCGCCACGCCGAACCTGCCGGAGGCGCGCATCCTCGCCGAGCTGCCCGAAGGCACGGCAGATGAATGCGCCGAGAAGCTGCTGCCGTTCTGTGAGCACCTGTTGATCACCGGCGGTCATGGCGATGAGCACGAAGTTCATAACCGCCTGTACATCCGCGGCGGTCAGTCACGCACCTTTACCTGTCAGCGGCTGCCCGGCAGCTATCACGGTTCGGGCTGCACACTGGCCAGCGCACTGGCGGGAAGACTGGCGCTCGGTCAGGACCTGATCGGCGCTGTGCAAATCGCGCTGGACTACACTTGGCGCACGCTGCGCGATGCCGAACAGCTGGGCCGGGGACAATTTGTTCCGCGCCGCCTGCCGCTGGATTTCTGCTCGTAACGCCACGAAAAAGAGGCACCTTGATGAGATTACGTGGCTTGTATGCCGTGACCGACAGCCAACTGTTGGCCGGCAAATTCCTGTCTTACGTCGAAGCCGCCCTCGATGGCGGCGTGACCCTGCTGCAATACCGCGACAAATCCGGTGACGAGACCCGTCGCCTGCGCGAGGCCTCGGCACTGCTCAAACTGTGCGAGCGCTACAAGACCCGCCTGATCATCAACGACGACGCCGAAGTGGCCGCGCGCCTGGGCGTTGGCGTGCATCTGGGGCAAACCGACGGCTCGCTGCCGGACGCCCGCGCCCTGCTCGGTCACAAAGCCATTGTCGGCGCGACCTGCCACGCGCAGCTGGAGCTGGCCGACAAGGCCAAGGCCGACGGCGCCACCTATGTTGCTTTCGGACGCTTCTTCAATTCCCAGACCAAACCCGGCGCGCCCACCTGCAGCCTCGACCTGCTCAGCCAGGCGCGCAAACGCATCAATCTGCCCATCGCGGTGATTGGCGGCATTACCCTGGAAAACGCCGCGCCGCTGGTGGCCCACGGCGCCGACTTGCTGGCCGTCGTGCACGGACTGTTCGGCGCGGAAACCAGCCAGGAAGTCACCCGCCGCGCCCGCGCCTTCAACGATTTGTTCAAGCCCGCCTGATCCTGAATCAGGCCGGTTACGCACTCATTCATTCCCGATTCAAACAGAGACCTCATCATGTCCCGTTCTGAAACCCTGTTCGCCAACGCCCAGAAACACATTCCCGGCGGCGTCAATTCGCCGGTCCGCGCCTTCAAGAGCGTCGGCGGCACGCCTCTGTTTTTCAAACACGCGGTCGGCGCTTACGTCACCGATGAAGACGACAAGCGTTACGTCGATTACGTGGGCTCGTGGGGCCCGATGATTCTGGGCCACAGCCACCCGGACGTGCTGGATGCCGTGCGCAAGCAGCTGGAACACGGCCTGTCCTACGGCGCGCCGACGGCGATGGAAACCGAGATGGCCGATCTGGTCTGCTCGATCGTGCCGTCGATGGAAATGGTGCGCATGGTCAGTTCCGGCACCGAAGCGACCATGAGCGCGATCCGCCTGGCCCGCGGTTTCACTGGCCGGGACAGCATCATCAAGTTCGAAGGCTGCTACCACGGCCACTCCGACAGCCTGCTGGTGAAAGCCGGTTCGGGCGCACTGACCCTGGGCGTGCCGAGTTCGCCCGGCGTACCGGCGGCCTTCGCCAAGCACACGCTGACCCTGCCGTTCAACGACATCGAAGCGGTCAAGACGATGCTGGCTGACGTCGGCCAGGAAGTGGCGTGCATCATCGTCGAGCCGGTGGCCGGCAACATGAACTGCGTGCCGCCTGCGCCGGGTTTCCTGCAAGGCCTGCGCGAGGCCTGCGACGAGCACGGTGTGGTGCTGATTTTCGACGAAGTGATGACCGGTTTCCGCGTGGCCCTCGGCGGGGCGCAGGCGTACTACGGCGTCAAGCCAGACCTGAGCACGTTCGGCAAGATCATCGGCGGCGGCATGCCGGTCGGCTGTTTCGGCGGCAAGCGCGAAATCATGTCGCACATCGCGCCGCTGGGCCCGGTGTATCAGGCCGGCACGCTGTCGGGTAACCCGCTGGCGATGGCGGCGGGTCTGACCACCCTGCGCCTGATCAGCCGCCCGGGTTTCCACGACGAGTTGAGCGCGTTCACCACACGCCTGCTGGAAGGGCTGCAACAGCGCGCCGACGCTGCCGGCATCCCGTTCGTGACCACCCAGGCGGGCGGCATGTTCGGCCTGTACTTCAGCGACGCCAAAGAAATCGTCACCTTCCAGGACGTGATGACCAGCGACGCCAATCGCTTCAAGCAGTTCTTCCACCTGATGCTGGAAGGCGGCGTGTACCTGGCGCCAAGCGCGTTCGAAGCCGGCTTTACCTCTATCGCCCACGGCGACGCAGAGTTGCAGCAGACCCTGGACGCGGCAGAAAAGGCGTTCGCTCAGCTGAAATAACGAGCAGACCAGGCGGAAGGGATTCCGCCCGGGCATCGGCGCCGTCTGGTGTTACGACTGCTGCGCAGCCGATCGCGGGACAAGCCACGCGCCTACACCACAGTGTTTGCTGCGCTGCATCCGTACGCTGGGCAATGAAAGGTTTGTAGGAGCGTGGCTTGTCCCGCGATCTGGCGCGTAGCGGCAGCAAACGTGCATCAGCCAGCGTTTTCAGGAGCAGCCATGGCCCGAAAGCGTCATTATGCAGCGGCAAAACCTCCTGAATTCAGCGTTGTAAGGCCCGCGCAGCAGAAAATCAGTAAAGACTTTGTAAGGTTGCCCTCGCTTATTTCATAATGCGCAGCCAGCACGTTTCGCTGGACGGGCATGCCCGCACCTTTTTCAGAGGTAAGTCGACTTCCATGAATCGCACCGGCCGCACCCTTGCATTGGGCTGCCTGTTGCTTCTTCATCCCCTGCTGGCTAATGCAGGTGGCAACTCGTTGTTGATCCCGGCGGTGGGTCGTTGCACCCTCAATACCCAGCCAGACAACCTGCCAGCAGCGTTGTCCGCTTGTCAGCAGGCGGCTCAGGATGGGGATGCGCAGGCGCAATACGAGTTGGGGGAGTTCTATTACGAGGGCAAAAGTGCGCCACGTGACTTGCCCCAGGCACTCAACTACTTCGAAAAAGCTTCGTTGCAGGGGCATGCCCAGGCGCAGTACCAACTGGGCTTGATGTTCTTTCGTGGCGAAGGGGTGCAGGCCAACAACATTCAGGCCTACATCGTGCTGAAGATGGCCGCGGTAAACGGCTCGGAAGATGCGCTGGATCAGGCTGACGAAGTGTCCGCGCAAATGAAGCGCGAAGATCTGGAAGTGGCCACCCAAGTGCTCGGTCAGATCTTCCGCAAATACCTGGCGGAGCTGCAAACGGCTGAAGGACGCACACCGTTTGCGCCCTTCCCTGACGACAGCGCCAAGCCCTGACCTGGATTACTTGTCCGGCATCGGCATCGGAAACGGCATGACGTTGCCGGTGTGACGCGCCTCGGTGATCTTCGCTGTGCCCATCCGCTCCACTTCATCGATCCGCACAATCGAGTGCATCGGCACAAAGCTGCGCACCACACCATCGAACTGCGCCTTGAGCTTCTCTTCGCTGGGGTCGACCACGACGGTGGTGCGCTCGCCGAAGACGAATTCTTCCACTTCCAGGAAACCCCACAGATCGCTCTGATAGATCTGTTTGGCGTACATCTCGAACACCTGTCCCTGGTTGAGAAAAATCACCTTGTAGATTGGAGCTTCGCGTTTGGTCATAACAGGCAGGCAGTGGTCAGCGTTTTGAAAAGGGCGCGAACTATAGCATGCCGCTGGTTAGACGATGCTAGGAACCCGGGGCCCGCATCCCTATAATGCGCGGTTCTTTGAATCACCTGATGAACCCCCGCATGGCCAAGAAGCTTTACATCGAAACCCACGGTTGCCAGATGAACGAGTACGACAGCTCGCGCATGGTCGATCTGCTGGGCGAACATCAAGCACTGGAAGTCACCGCTCGAGCGGAAGACGCTGACGTCATCCTGCTCAACACCTGTTCAATCCGCGAGCGGGCGCAGGATCGGGTGTACTCCCAGCTTGGCCGCTGGCGCGAATTGAAGCTGGCGAACCCTGAAATGGTCATCGCCGTCGGTGGCTGCGTGGCGAGTCAGGAAGGCGCGGCCATCCGCGACCGCGCCCCGTACGTCGACGTGGTGTTCGGCCCGCAGACCCTGCACCGTCTGCCGGAAATGATCGACGCGGCGCGCATCACGCGTCTGCCCCAGGTCGACGTCTCGTTCCCCGAAATCGAAAAATTCGACCATTTGCCCGAGCCCCGTGTCGATGGCCCGAGCGCTTATGTGTCGGTGATGGAAGGCTGCAGCAAGTACTGCACGTTCTGCGTGGTGCCCTACACCCGCGGCGAAGAAGTCAGCCGGCCATTCGACGACGTCATTAACGAGGTGCTTCATCTGGCCGAGAACGGCGTGCGTGAAGTGACCCTGCTGGGCCAGAACGTCAACGGCTATCGCGGCACGACCCACGACGGCCGCCTCGCTGACCTGGCCGAGCTGATTCGCGTGGTTGCAGCCATCGACGGCATCGACCGCATTCGCTACACCACCTCGCACCCGCTGGAGTTCTCCGACAGCCTTATTCAGGCCCACGCCGAAGTGCCGGAACTGGTGAAGCATCTGCACCTGCCCGTGCAATCAGGTTCCGACCGGATTCTCGCGGCCATGAAACGCAATCACACCGTGCTCGAATACAAATCACGCCTGCGCAAGCTGCGTGCGGCGGTGCCGGACATCTGCATCAGCTCCGACTTCATCGTCGGCTTCCCGGGCGAAACCGAGAAGGATCACCTGCAAACCATGAAGCTGGTGGAAGACGTCGGCATGGACTTCTCCTACTCCTTCGTTTACAGCGCGCGCCCCGGCACCCCGGCCGCCGATCTGCCCGACGACACGTCCGATGAAGTGAAGAAAGAACGCCTCAAGCAGCTGCAGGATCTGATCAACCGTCAGGGCCTGGACATCAGCCGCAAGATGGCCGGCACCGTACAGCGCATTCTGGTGACCGATTATTCGAAGAAGGACCCCGGCGAACTGCAGGGCCGTACCGAGAACAACCGGATCGTCAACTTCCGCTGCGACAACCCCCGGCTGATCGGCCAGTTCACCGACGTGTACATCGACAGCGCCCAACCCCACTCGCTGCGCGGGTCGTTGTTGCAATAAGCCAAAGCGCCCCAATGTAGTCGCCACGCATGTTTTTTTGTGCAGGCCCGGGCGTTGCATCAGGTGCCGGACAGCCACCATACGTCGGCTGCACCGGCGGCCTACCACGCTCGCGGGCCTTGCACACTGCCTGTTTCAAGGTGCCCTGCAGCGCCGCTCCGCAGCTCATTTACCCATTAGTAAGTGAACCCTTCCGGAGGCTGCCTGCAGGGGTTATCCTTCACGTCACTTCACATTGCCGTCGGGCGGCCCAAAACCACTTTGAACGCACCTATCGAACCACATCGCTTCACCCTCGAACCCATCGAGGCTCATCGCTTCGCCAATCTGTGCGGGCAATTCGACGAGCATTTGCGCTTGATCGAACAGCGCCTGGACATCGAGATCCGCAATCGCGGAGGCCAGTTCGAGATGATCGGCGAGCGTAAACAAACCACTTCGGCAGAGAACCTGCTGCGCCGGCTGTATCGGGAAACGAAAGCGACCGAACTGTCCCCGGACATGGTTCATCTGTTCCTGCAGGAGTCCGGCGTCGAAGAGCTGGACAATCACCCTGCTGCCGAAGTCGGCGTTGCTCTCCGTACCAAGAAAGGCATGATTCGCCCGCGCGGCTTGAATCAGCAGCGGTACGTGAAGGAAATCCTCGCCAACGACATCAACTTCGGGATCGGTCCGGCCGGTACCGGCAAGACCTATCTGGCAGTGGCCGCTGCGGTCGATGCGCTTGAGCGCGAGACCATCCGCCGCATCCTGCTGGTGCGTCCTGCCGTAGAAGCGGGCGAAAAGCTCGGTTTCCTGCCCGGTGACCTGTCCCAGAAAATCGACCCGTACCTGCGCCCGCTGTATGACGCGCTGTACGAAATGCTTGGCTTCGAATACGTCGCCAAGCTGATCGAGAAGCAGGTGATCGAAGTCGCGCCGCTGGCCTACATGCGCGGTCGTACCCTTAATAACAGCTTCATCATTCTCGACGAGAGTCAGAACACCACCGTCGAGCAGATGAAAATGTTCCTGACCCGTATCGGTTTCGGCTCCACGGCCGTGATCACCGGTGACGTCACCCAGATCGACCTGCCCAAGGGCACGAAATCGGGTTTGAACCACGTCATCGACGTGCTCAAGGATGTGCCGGGCATCAGTTTCACCCACTTCAAGCCCAAGGACGTCGTGCGCCATCCGCTGGTGCAGCGCATCGTCGAAGCCTACGAGCGCTACGAAGAACGCAACGACAACCCGGCCGCTCCCCAGGGTTCACGGGACACTCGCCGCGATGCTTGAGCTGGATCTGCAACTCGCGAGTCAGGCCAGCGCCCCGAGCGAAGCCCAGTTCCGCCTCTGGTGTGAAATGGGCCTGCGCCAGCGTTCGGCTGACTCGGAACTGACCATTCGCCTTGTCGACGAAGCTGAAGGCCGAGAGCTGAACAACACGTGGCGGCACAAGGATTACGCCACCAATGTGCTGTCGTTTCCCGCCGACGTCCCCGACGAGATGCTGGACATCCCGCTGCTGGGCGATCTGGTCATCTGCGTGCCTGTCGTCACCCGTGAAGCCGCTGAACAGGGCAAGTCATCGGACGCTCACTGGGCGCATCTGGTGATTCATGGCTGTCTGCATCTGTTGGGCTACGATCACATCGATGATGACGAAGCCGAAGAGATGGAAGCGCTGGAACGGGAGTTGCTTGCAGAGCTTGGCTATCCGGATCCCTACGCCGACGACGAATCTGTCGACGCGCTCCATCCAGAAGCGCCCAATTCCGACACACCCCATTTAGAAACATCAGCCAAGGACCACGAGTAAGGGCTATGAGCGAAGACCGATCGAGCAACGGGCAAAAGTCATGGTTGGGCAAACTGACCCAGGCATTTGCCCATGAGCCGAAAAACCGCCAGGAGCTCCTGGAGCTGCTGCGCGAAGCCCATCAGAACAAACTGCTGGACAGTGAAGCGCTGGCCATCGTCGAAGGTGCCATTCAGGTCGCGGACCTGCAGGTCCGCGACATCATGGTGCCGCGTTCGCAGATGATCAGCATCAAAGCGAGCCAGACCCCACGCGAGTTCCTGCCGGCCGTGATCGACTCGGCGCACTCGCGCTACCCGGTCATCGGCGAAAGTCACGATGACGTGCTGGGCGTATTGCTCGCCAAGGACCTGCTGCCGCTGATTCTCAAGGAAGACGGTGGCAGCGGTGACGTCAAAGCCCTGCTGCGCCCGGCGACCTTCGTCCCTGAGTCCAAGCGCCTGAACGTGCTGTTGCGGGAATTCCGCGCCAACCACAATCACATGGCCATCGTCATCGACGAATATGGCGGCGTGGCGGGTCTGGTGACCATCGAAGACGTGCTCGAGCAAATCGTCGGCGACATCGAAGACGAGCACGACGTCGAGGAAGACAGCTACATCAAGCCGCTGCCCAGTGGCGACTTCCTGGTCAAGGCGCTGACCCCGATCGAGAGCTTCAACGAGTTCTTCGACAGCGGGTTCTCCGATGACGAATTCGACACCGTCGGCGGTCTGGTGATGAACGCGTTCGGGCATCTGCCCAAGCGTAATGAAATCACCGAAATCGGCGCGTACCGTTTCCGCATCCTGAATGCCGACAGCCGTCGTATTCACTTGCTGCGCCTGAGCCCGATCAACCGCACGTAAACGCCCTACCCGTTTTAAGGAATGTAAATGCGCTGGATCACCCGCCCCGGCTGGCCCGGTAACCTGCTGGCCATGGTGGCCGGCGCGTTGATTACCCTGGCCCTGGCACCCTTCGATATCTGGCCACTGGCGATCCTCGCGCTGGTGGTTTTCTATCTCGGTCTGCGCGACCTCACACCGCGCCAAGCCCTCTGGCGCGGCTGGTCCTACGGGTTTGGTCTTTTTGGCGGTGGCACCAGCTGGATTTACGTCAGCATCCACACCTATGGCGAGGCGCCGGTCTGGCTGGCGGCTTTCCTGATGGTGCTGTTCTGCGCGGCGGTGGCGTTTTTCTTTGCCCTGCCAGCGTGGATCTGGGCCCGCTGGATCCGCCGTAACGAAGCACCGCTCGCAGACTCACTGGCCTTCGCAGCGCTGTGGTTCGGCCAGGAGATGTTTCGCGGCTGGTTCCTCACCGGCTTCCCCTGGCTCTATTCCGGCTACAGCCAATTGGACGGCCCCCTTAAAGGCCTCGCGCCGTTGGGCGGCATGTGGCTGATCTCCTTTGTGCTCGCACTCAGTGCTGCGTTGCTGTGCAACCTGCCCCGTTTGCGCACACGCGCGCCGAAGCTGGCGGCTGGCATTGTGTTGCTGCTGGCACCGTGGGTTGCCGGGCTGGCACTGAAAAATCACGCCTGGACCGAGCCTGCCGGTAAGCCGCTGACCGTCGCGGCCATGCAGGGCAACGTCGAACAGAGCATGAAGTGGGACCCGGCGGCGCTCAACGCGCAACTCGCGCTGTACCGCGACATGACCTTCACCTCGAAAAAAGCGGACCTGATCATCTGGCCGGAAACCGCAGTGCCGGTGCTCAAAGAGTCGGTCGAAGGCTACCTGTCGGTGATGGGCAAGTTTGCGGCCGAGCGCGATTCGGCGCTGATCACGGGCGTGCCACTGCGTGAGAAAGGCACCCATGGGGAATACCGTTACTACAACGCCATTACCGTAACGGGCGAAGGCGATGGCACTTACCTGAAGCAGAAGCTGGTGCCCTTTGGTGAATACGTGCCGTTGCAGGACCTGTTGCGTGGGCTGATTACGTTCTTCAACCTGCCGATGTCCGATTTTGCACGCGGCCCGTCCGGGCAATCGCTGTTGCAGGCGAAGGGTTATGAGATCGCGCCGTTCATTTGTTATGAAGTGGTGTATCCGGAGTTCGCCGCAGGGCTCGCCGCGCAAAGCGATTTGCTGCTGACAGTCAGCAACGACACCTGGTTCGGCACCTCGATCGGCCCGTTGCAGCATCTGCAGATGGCGCAGATGCGCGCGCTGGAAGCCGGGCGCTGGATGATCCGCGCCACCAACAACGGCGTCAGCGCGCTGATCAACCCGTTTGGCGAAATCACCACCACCGTGCCGCAATTCGAGCGCGCCGTGATGTACGGCGAAGTCACCCCGATGCAAAACCTCACGCCATACCTGCACTGGCGCTCGTGGCCGTTGATCGTGCTGTCGCTGCTGCTGATCGGCTGGGCGTTCTTTGCGGGCAGGATGGCGAAGGCGGTGTGATACCTCGAGCGCAGCCAGCTCCGCTGACTGCGCTCGGTCCCACAGCCGGCCTGCACCAGCCTGACTGAATGCACGCGGACTATTAGTGGGACCGGCTTCAGCCGGGAAGAGGCCCGCATGAACACCATCAAATATGCGGTATGACACCTGACGCTTTCCCGGCTAAAGCCGGTCCCACTATAAATCTCAGCCAGTCCCGCTGACTGCGCTGGGCCCCACAGTCGGCCTGCACCAGCCTGACTGAATGCACGCGGACTATTAGTGGGACCGGCTTCAGCCGGGAAGAGGCCCGCATGAACACCATCAAATATGCGGTAT
>NZ_JBNNGV010000009.1:144573-165443 GCF_050268485.1 Pseudomonas sp. NPDC078416
ATGACACCTGACGCCTTCCCGGCTAAAGCCGGTCCCACTAAGAGCACTCGGTGTGTCAGTGGGACAGCTACAGGCCGTCCCACTCAAGCATCCATTCGCAGTCCCACAGTGGATAGTCTCCCGGGCGCATCACTAGCCCTGCCCGGATTGGGTTGTTGATGACATAGCGAGCCATTTCAACGAGGTCCTCATCGGACCTGACCCCATGATCGTGATAACCCTTCTGCCATGTCATTTTCTTTGCACCATGTGCCTTGTTCACTGCGAATGAGGTTCTGCCCTTCAGCGCTTGCATGAGCGCAGGTAGCGATCCTGACTTGAGTTCAAAAAGCCAATGCAGATGATCAGGCATGACCACCCAGGCCAATGAATGCACGACGCCTGAGTCGTGCAGACGTTTCATCTCCTTAACCACCAGGCGACCTTTCTGAACATCACTGAATAGAGGGCTGCGATCCTTTACTACAGAGGTAACGAGATAGACGTTTCCCTGTTGGGAATATCGACCTATACGCAAAGACCGTTCATGTTTGTTTCCATACATTTCGCCGCTCTCCCTCGTTGTGAAGGCGAACAGTAAAAGCAGTGAACCGCTTTACCTATAGTGACTGGGTATCGAGAGATTTCTGGTAAATGAGGACGTCCTAGGGAAGAGGCCAGTTTGGGGACCATCAGATTTGCGGTGTGACACACGACGCCTTCCCGGCTAAAGCCGGTCCCACTATTAAACCGCAGCCAGTCCCACTGACTTAGTCAGGTCCCACCATTGAGCAGCACCCGCCTGACTGAATGCACGCGGACCATTAGTGGGACCGGCTTCAGCCGGGAAGAGGCCCGCATGAACACCATCAGATTTGCGGTGTGACACCTGACGCTTTCCCGGCTAAAGCCGGTCCCACAATTAAATCGCAGCCAGTCCCGCCGACTTAGTCAGGTCCCACCATTGAGCAGCACCCGCCTGACTGAATGCACGCGGACTATTAGTGGGACCGGCTTCAGCCGGGAAAAGGCCCGCATGAACACCATCAGATTTGCGGTGTGACACCTGACGCTTTCCCGGCTAAAGCCGGTCCCACTAACAGCGCGCGCGGTGTCAGGGGGTACGCGCGTTGACAGCGGGTCCCGAAGCCTGCTGCTCAGGTCATCGGTAAAACAACCGATACCCCACCAATCCCGCGGCCTCATTGATCAATTGCCCGTTCTGCCACACTGCCCTCGCCTCCGGCGTCCAGCCACCGAACGGGCGGGCGTTGTCCACGCTCAGGAATCCCACCGGCGCCGGAACCACTTCAAATCCGGCCTTTTCGAAACTCCAGACCGAACGCGGCATGTGCCACGCCTGGGTCACCACGACCACACGCTTGATGCCCTGGGGCAATAAGATCGCGGCCGACATGTTGGCGTTTTCCCAGGTCGTGCGGCTTTCACCTTCCTGCCAACGGACTTTCACGCCAAAGTCGTCGCGCAGGGAGTCCGCCATGATCGCCGCTTCGCTCGGCGGCTGGCCGTAATGCAGCCCGCCGGTGGTGAGGATCGGCAGACCCGACGCTTTCGACAAACGCGCGGCATACCTCATGCGCTCCAGCGCAACGCCCGTGGGGATATCAGTGCCCCAGCTCGGGTCATTGCGTTCGCGGCCCGACCCCAGAATCACGATCGCATCGGCACGCTGGGCCAATGTCGCCCACTCGCTCTGCGGCAGCGGCGGGATGCTCTCGATGCCCTTCGCCGACCACTCCACCACAATCGGCAGACTCATCGCGGTCATCCCGCCAACGCCGATCACGAACAGCACCCGCGCCAACGCCGGCCGGCGATTTCTCAACCACCAGGCGAGCACTAACAACAGCAGGAAAACGCCCGGAGGCAGGAGCAGGTTCTTGATGAAATAACGAAAAGGCATCGGGCATCTCCAAAGATGCCCGAAGCCTAAAAGCAATGACGCTAAGCAGCAATGCTCTATTGGCCGGGGTCAGCCCCCGCAGAAGTTAACGCTTGAAATGTTTGGTGGAACTGTAGCGACTCAACTTTGCCGACACCTTGGCTCGGCGCTGATCCTTGAGCCAGATGACATTGGCTTGAGGATGCGGCGCTCGCATCGACTCGGAAGGCTCCCGTGAGGTGCTGGAACTTCCCCTCGCAACGATCGGAGAATCTTCTTTGAAAACGACTTCGGTTCTGCCCAGATAGGCCTCGATCAGCTGAAACTCGGCGTGACTCAAGCCACGCAACTCAAGCTCGGCAGGGGACTCGTTTCGAAGTCGCACTGCTGTTTTTGCCGTGTCCAGAGCCAGGCCCAGACGATCGATCAGACGGTCATACACATCAGGTTGCTCTACTTCATGCTGCAGCTCTGCCATCCGCTCACCTCACTGAAGATAAACACTTACCCCCGTCAGTGAGCTTAGCGCCGCTTCAAAAACCGGCGCGATGCCGCGACCAACGGCGGATGCCGCAGATGCCGAGTCTTGAGCACGCAATCAGGGTTTCCCTCGGCTTGGTAGCCTGATGTATGCTACGGCGCTTCCTGTAAATCCACTTCCGCCCCACCGGGCATGGATGCATCGCAATGCGGACGGCCCCGTCTGGCATGCGAAGGCTTCTGATCCGGTCACGCCGAGAAGCGGTCAAGGGTCACTCATTTCAGCCAAAAGTAGCCATGCACGAACTCTACCAGCCCCGCGAAATCGAAGCCGCCGCCCAGACCTTCTGGGACGAGCAAAAGTCTTTTGAAGTCAGTGAACAGCCAGGCAAGGACACCTTCTACTGCCTGTCGATGTTCCCTTACCCCAGCGGCAAGCTGCACATGGGCCACGTGCGCAACTACACCATCGGCGACGTGATCGCCCGCTATCAGCGCATGCAAGGCAAAAACGTCCTGCAGCCGATGGGCTGGGACGCGTTCGGCATGCCGGCGGAAAACGCCGCGATGAAGAACAACGTCGCACCCGCCAAATGGACCTACGAAAACATCGCCTACATGAAGAACCAGCTCAAGAGCCTGGGTCTGGCGATCGACTGGTCTCGCGAAATCACCACCTGCAAACCGGACTACTACCGCTGGGAACAATGGCTGTTCACTCGCCTGTTCGAAAAAGGCGTGATCTACCGCAAGAACGGCACCGTGAACTGGGACCCGGTCGACCAGACCGTCCTGGCCAACGAGCAGGTCATCGACGGGCGCGGCTGGCGTTCGGGCGCGGTGATCGAAAAACGCGAAATCCCGATGTACTACTTCAAGATCACCGCCTACGCGGATGAGCTGCTGGAGAGCCTCGACGAGCTGCCGGGCTGGCCTGAACAGGTCAAGACCATGCAGCGCAACTGGATCGGCAAATCCCGCGGCATGGAAGTGCAGTTCCCGTACGACCAGGCGTCCATCGGCGAAGCCGGCACCCTGAAAGTCTTCACCACCCGCCCCGACACCCTGATGGGCGCGACCTACGTGGCCGTGGCCGCCGAGCATCCGCTGGCGACCCTGGCTGCGCAGAACAATCCCGAGCTGCAAGCGTTCATCAACGAATGCAAGAGCGGCAGCGTCGCTGAAGCCGACGTCGCCACTCAGGAAAAGAAAGGCCTGCCGACCTCGCTGTTCGTCGAGCACCCGCTGACCGGCGAGAAACTGCCGGTGTGGGTCGCCAACTACGTGCTGATGCATTACGGCGACGGCGCGGTCATGGCCGTTCCTGCACACGACGAACGTGATTTCGAGTTCGCGACCAAGTACAGCCTGCCGATCAAAGCCGTTGTACGCACCAGCGCGGGCGATGAAACCCCTGCGCCCTGGCAGGACGCGTATGGCGAGCACGGTCAGCTGATCAACTCCGGCGAGTTCGACGGGCTGGACTTCTCCGGTGCGTTCGACGCCATGGAAGCCGCGCTGCTCAAGAAAGACCTCGGCAAGTCACGCACTCAGTTCCGCCTGCGCGACTGGGGCATAAGCCGTCAGCGCTACTGGGGCTGCCCGATCCCGATCATTCACTGCGACACGTGCGGCGACGTGCCTGTCCCGGAAGATCAACTGCCGGTCAAGCTGCCCGAAGACGTGGTACCCGACGGCGCGGGCTCACCGCTGGCGCGCATGCCCGAGTTCTATGAGTGCAGCTGCCCGACCTGCGGCGCACCGGCCAAGCGCGAAACCGACACGATGGACACCTTCGTCGAGTCCTCATGGTACTTCGCTCGCTACGCCTCACCTCATTACGAAGGCGGCATGGTCGACCCGAAGGCCGCGAACCACTGGCTGCCGGTTGATCAATACATCGGCGGTATCGAACACGCGATCCTGCACCTGCTCTACGCGCGCTTTTTCCACAAGCTGATGCGCGACGAAGGCCTGGTCAGCTCCAACGAGCCGTTCAAGAACCTGTTAACCCAGGGCATGGTCGTGGCCGAGACGTTCTATCGTCTGGAAGCCAACGGCAGCAAAACCTGGTTCAACCCGGCGGACGTCGAGTTCGAACGCGACAGCAAAGCCAAGATCATCGGCGCAAAACTGATTGCCGATGGCCAGCCGGTTGAAATCGGCGGCATCGAGAAGATGGCGAAATCGAAGAACAACGGCGTCGACCCTCAGTCGATGATCGATCAGTACGGCGCAGACACTTGCCGCCTGTTCATGATGTTCGCCTCGCCGCCTGACATGAGCCTGGAATGGTCTGACTCCGGCGTGGAAGGCTCGCACCGCTTCCTCAAGCGTGTCTGGCGCCTGGCTCAGGCTCATGTGACAGCGGGCGCTGCAAGCGCACTCGATAAAACCGCGCTGAACGACGACCAGAAGGCCATCCGCCGCTCGATTCACCTGGCTATCAAGCAGGCGGGTCAAGACGTTGGGCAGCATCACAAATTCAATACCGCCATCGCTCAGGTGATGACGCTGATGAACGTGCTGGAAAAGGCACCGCAGGTTTCGGCTCAGGACCGCGCGCTGTTGCAGGAAGGTCTGGAGACGGTCGCGCTGCTGCTGGCCCCGATCACCCCTCACATCAGCCACGAACTGTGGGCTGCACTGGGTCACTCCGGTCCGATTATCGATGCCGGCTGGCCTGTGGTCGATGACTCGGCGCTGGTGCAGGACACGTTGCAGCTGGTGATTCAGGTCAACGGTAAACTGCGTGGCCACATCGAGATGCCGGCCAGCGCCACCCGCGAGGAAGTCGAGGCGGCCGCACGGATCAACGAAAACGTGCTGCGCTTCATCGACGGCCTGACGATCCGCAAGGTCATCGTGGTGCCGGGCAAACTGGTTAACATCGTCGCCAGCTGACGCAATCGGGCGCCTGTGTGCAGGGGCCCGTATACATTTCAAGAACCCGGGATGCCGGGCTCTAACGGATTCAAGGGAGCAACAAGATGATCAAACGCAATCTGCTGGTAATGGGACTCGCGGTTCTGCTGAGCGCCTGCGGTTTCCAGCTGCGCGGCACTGGCACCAACGCCCTGTCGATCAAGGAACTGGACGTGAGCGCGCGCGACGCCTACGGCGACGTCGTCACCCAGCTGCGTCAGACCCTGACCAACAGCGGCGTACACGTCTACACCGGCGCCCAGTACAAACTGTTCATCGCCCGTGAGGACGAAACCCAGCGCACCGCGAGCTACGCCGGTTCCGGCCGTTCCGCCGAATACGAGCTGACCACCGTGCTGAAATACGAAATTCACGGCAGCAAAGATGTTCTGCTGATCGATGACTCCGTTCAGTCGCAGAAAGTCTTCGTTCACGACGGCAACAACCTGATCGGCTCTGACCAGGAAGCCGATCAGATCCGCAAGGAAATGCGCACTGACCTCGTGCAGAAAGTGCTGGCCCGTCTGCAGCAGCTGACACCTGAGCGCCTTGACGAGCTGCAAGCCAAAGCCGACGCCGCTGCCCGCGCCCAAGCGGATGCCGAAGCCGCTGCTCAGCGCATTCGCGACGAGACGCCACAGCAGTCGCCTATCGAAATCCCGTCCAAGTGACGGCATCAGGGCCGGTTCGCCGGCCCTGATCTTTTCTGACCCATGAAACTCGCCCCCGCCCAGCTTTCCAAACACCTGCAAGGTGCGCTTGCGCCTGTCTACATTGTCAGCGGGGATGATCCGCTGCAGTGCCAGGAGGCATGCGACGCCATTCGTGCGGCTGCGCGCCAGCAAGGCTATGACGAACGTCAGGTGTTCAGCGCCGACTCAAGCTTCGACTGGGGCACCCTGCTTCAGGCGGGCGCGAGCATGTCGCTGTTCGCCGAGCGCCGGCTGCTGGAGTTGCGCCTGCCGTCCGGCAAACCCGGCGACAAAGGCGCCGCCGCGCTGTTGGAGTACTGCGGCCGTCCTGCCGAAGACACGCTGCTGTTGATCAGCCTGCCCAAGCTCGACGGCTCGGCGCAGAAAACCAAATGGGGCAAGGCGCTGGTCGAAGGGCCGCAGACCCAGTTCGTGCAGATCTGGCCGGTGGATGCCAGCCAGTTGCCGCAATGGATTCGTCAGCGACTGTCACAGGCCGGCCTCGCAGCAACCCCAGACGCCATCGAGCTGATTGCCGCGCGGGTAGAAGGCAACTTGCTGGCCGCTGCGCAGGAAATCGAAAAGCTCAAGCTCATGGCCGACGAAGGCCAGATCACCGTCGAGACTGTACAGGCGGCGGTGGCCGACAGCGCGCGCTTCGATGTTTTCGGTCTGACTGACGCAATCCTCAACGGCGAAGCGGCCCACGCGCTGCGCATGCTCGAAGGGCTGCGCGGCGAAGGCGTTGAGCCTCCGGTCATTCTCTGGGCGCTGTCCCGCGAGCTGCGTGTACTGGCCAATCTGGCATTGCAGTTCAGCCAGGGCATCCCGCTGGACAAAGCCTTCAGCCAGGCGCGTCCGCCCATCTGGGACAAGCGCAAACCGCTGATGAGCAAAGCCCTGCAACGCCACTCCGCGCGACGCTGGGGCCAGCTATTGATGGACGCGCAACACATTGACGCGCAGATCAAAGGCCAGGCCCAAGGCTCGGTCTGGAGCAGCCTGAGTCGTCTGACGCTGCTGATGGCGGGACAACGGCTGGCATTGCCGGCGGAATAATCTGTAACGTTTCGATAGGCCAGGTTAATTGGACAGCGGCGCCGAACTGGCCGAATATCCCCCGCTGCTGCACCCCACCACTTGAGCGAGAACGCCATGAGCAAAGCCAAAAAGCGGCCGAACAAGGCCAAATCCATTATCGCCCAGCCACTGTTCCGCAGCCGTCAGGAACAACCCGGCAAGGGCAAAGGCAGCTACCGCCGCGAAGCCTTCCAGTCTAAAAGCTGGGAGGCTTCTTCCGTTATGGCGGCTTGAAAACTTCAGGTTACTGACTGACGCCCCACCAACAGGGCCGGCATGTTAAGGTCTGCACCTTCCGGTTTAGCCCTGTGGACCCCAGAATGCCCCCAAGCTTTCCCCGTCGCTGGCACCTCCGCCAGTTGATCGCCGCTTCCAGCCTCTTCGCGCTGGTTGCCTGTGCCGAGCAGCCTACCGCTGCCGTTGCCACCCCTCTCCAGTCCGCGCCCGCAGCGCAAGTCGTCAAGAACCTGCCCACGCCCTTAGGCGCCGTTGCGCAACCTGATGACGGCAACTTTGAAATCCAGCCTGCGATGAGTTTTAGCGAGTGGCAGAGCCAGTTTCGGGCTCTGGCGTTGAACGCAGGTGTGCGCCCCGAGGTGTTCGATAACGCATTTGCCGGTGTCACGCCGGACATGAGCGTGGTCAAGGCCGATCGCAGCCAGCCGGAATTCAGCCGCCCGGTCTGGGAATACCTGGACGGCGCCATGTCGGCCGTACGCGTGCGCAAGGGTCAGGCCCTGCTGAATCAATACGCCGACGCGCTGAGCGCCATCGAGCAGCGTTATGGCGTTGATCGCCAAGCACTGGTCGCCGTATGGGGCATGGAGAGCAGCTTCGGCCAGTTTCAGGGCACGCAGTCAGTGATTCGCTCACTGGCGACGCTGGCCTATGAAGGCCGCCGACCGCAGTTTGCGCAGGATCAACTGATCGCCGCGCTGCAGATCATCCAGCACGGCGACATCGATGCGCCGAGCATGCTGGGCTCGTGGGCCGGCGCCATGGGTCAGACGCAGTTCATACCGACGACCTACAACACCCACGCGGTGGACTTCGACGGCGACGGTCGCCGTGATATCTGGAACTCCCCCACCGACGCCCTCGCCTCCACTGCACATTACCTGCAAAGCTCCGGCTGGCAGAAAGGCCAGCCGTGGGGCTTCGAAGTGCAACTGGCTCAGGGTTTCGATTACGCGCTGGCGGATGCCTCAACCCGCAAATCCATCGGCGAATGGCAACAGCTGGGGCTGAAGCTACCGAACGGTTCTGCGCTGCCGGCCAATCTGCTGCAACAACAGGCGGCGTTGCTGCTGCCCGCTGGCTACAAAGGCCCGGCCTTTCTGGTGATGGATAACTTCCGCGCCATTCTGAAGTACAACAACTCGTCGTCCTATGCGATGGCCATCGGTTTGCTGTCCGAGCGATTCAATGGCGGCGGTTATGTGCAGGGCAGCTGGCCAAGGGGTGATCGCCCGCTGAGCCGCACCGAGCGTATCGAGCTGCAGACGCTGCTTTCGGCCCGACAGTACGACGCAGGCGCGCCCGACGGGATCATCGGCGCCAACACGCGCAAGGCGATTCGCAGTGCACAGCAATCCTTTGGCTGGCCGGCGGACGGGTATCCGACCCAGGAATTGCTGGTGCAGTTGCGCAAGCCGTAACTGTTCAGCCAGCATCCGCAGGCGAGCGCACGACCTGTAGGAGCTGCCGGAGGTTACGACAGTGGCGAACGCGGTCCGTCAGGCTATATACGTTTGTCGGGGCAACCGGGTTCGCCAGCAAGCCGGCTCCTACAGAATGCGTGTGCCGTTATGGCGATGCATCTTGGGCACACCGACGTGAACGTCACGCATAAAAAAACGGGCCGGATATTTCTATCCGGCCCGTTTTGCTTTATGCATCTGCAGCGTTGTGATCAACCCGCCGTGAGCAACGACTTGACCAGCTTGGCTTGCTCGTCCGCATGGTACGACGAGCGGACCAGCGGGCCGGAGGCGACGTTCTTGAAGCCCATCTTGTAACCTTCCTCGGCGAACCAGTCGAACACGTCCGGGTGCACGAAGCGCTGGACCGGCAAATGGTTGCGCGAAGGTTGCAGGTACTGCCCCAGGGTCAGCATGTCGATGTTGTGCTCGCGCATGCGCTGCATGACTTCGATGACCTCTTCGTCGGTCTCGCCCAAGCCCAGCATCAGCCCGGACTTGGTCGGCACGTGGGGGACCATTTCCTTGAAACGCTTGAGCAAGGTCAGCGACCACTGGTAATCCGAACCCGGACGCGCAGCCTTGTACAGGCGCGGCACGGTTTCCAGGTTGTGGTTGAAGACGTCTGGCGGCGTCGCGGCGGTGATTTCCAGCGCGATGTCCATGCGGCCACGGTAATCCGGGACCAGGGTTTCCAGCTGCACGTTTGGCGACAGCAGGCGAATCTCGCGGATGCAGTCGGCAAAGTGCTGAGCACCGCCGTCGCGCAGGTCGTCACGGTCCACGGAAGTAATCACGACGTACTTGAGTTTCAGGTCGGCGATGGCAACGGCGAGGTTCTTCGGCTCATCGGTGTCCAGCGCTTTCGGACGGCCATGGCCGACGTCGCAGAACGGGCAGCGACGGGTGCAGATGTCGCCCATGATCATGAAGGTCGCGGTGCCGCCGGAGAAGCACTCGCCCAGGTTCGGGCAAGACGCCTCTTCGCACACGCTGTGCAGCTTGTGCTTGCGCAGCAGCGCTTTGATGCGGTCGACTTCCGGCGAGACCGGGATGCGCACGCGAATCCAGTCCGGCTTCTTCGGCAGATCGACCGTCGGAATGATCTTCACCGGGATGCGCGCGACTTTTTCCGCGCCGCGCAGCTTCACGCCGGCTTCCACTTTAGGACGGGCCACTCGCTCAGGCGTGGCCACGCTCACTGTCGGGATCAGGGTTTGAACGGCATTCTCTGTATTCACGACAGTGTCAGCTGCCTCATACGCAGTAGTCATATCAATCGATTCCGCCCGTTAGGGTCGTCTGCTCAGCGTAGTCGAGGTGGTTGACGAGCTGCGCACGCAGCCGGGCACTAACCTCGGCAAATTCAATCGGACCTGCCTGTTCACGCAGCTGGGTCATCGCCAGCCCCGCATAGCCGCAGGGATTAATCCGTTTAAAAGGGTCCAGATCCATATCGACGTTCAACGCAAGGCCGTGAAACGAACAGCCATTGCGAATGCGCAGCCCCAGCGAGGCAATCTTGGCGCCGTCGACATAAACCCCCGGTGCGTCAGGCTTGGCTGCGGCGTCTACGCCGTAACTGGCCAGCAGATCGATCAGGCTGTGCTCGATCCGGGTGACCAGTTCGCGAACGCCAAAGCCCAGACGGCGCACGTCCAGCAGCAGATACGCGACCAGTTGGCCGGGGCCATGATAAGTCACTTGGCCGCCGCGATCGACCTGTACCACCGGGATATCCCCCGGCAGCAGCAAATGCTCGGGCTTGCCGGACTGGCCCTGGGTGAAGACGGGCGGATGCTGCACAAGCCAGACCTCATCGGCGGTTTCGCGGTCGCGACCGTCGGTGAAGCGTTTCATGGCCTGCCAGGTGGGCTCGTAGTCGGTCAACCCGAGTTCACGAAAGCCCAGAACCGGCCCCATCACAGCACCATGTGCACGAAGCCGGTGGCCCGCAATTCGCTGTTGATGTCGTAAAGCTGGTCTTGACCGGTGGCGATGATGTGCAGCTGAACGGTGGTGTACTTGCCGTTGCTGCTCTGACGCTCGGCCAGGGTTTTCATGTCGACGGTGGCGTGCTTCTCAAGAATCTCGATGACTCTGTCTTTAAAGCCCACACCTGTGTCGCCGATGATCTTGATGGGATAGTCGGCGCAGGGAAATTCGATTTTTGGCGCTTTTACTTCGGTATCTGTCATGGCAGTAACGGCCTCGTAAGCCGGAAAACGGACAGGCCCCCGGCGCGTTCGGCGACGGGGGCGTACGGAGCAACGGTCAGCTTTTGATCAATCGTTGATCAGTTGAACAGACCGTAGAAGAACAGGCGGATGCTATCCCACAGGCGACGGAAGATACCACCTTCGTCGACGGCGTCCAGGGCGATCAGGTTGGCGCTGTGCACGACCTTGTCGTCCAGTTTGACCTCAACCTTGCCGATGACGTCACCTTTGGCGATTGGAGCAACCAGCTGTGGGTTCATGGTCATGCTGGCAGCCAGCTTCTTCAGCTCGCCTTTAGGCATGGTCATGGTCAGGTCTTCTGCCAGACCGGCTTTGACTTGACGCTCGGTGCCTTTCCAGACCGGCGCTTGAGCCAGTTCGGTGCCCTTCTGATAGAAGGTCTGGGTTTCGAAGAAGCGGAAACCGTAGGTCAGCAGTTTCTGAGTCTCGGCAGCACGAGCTTGCTCGCTGTTGGTGCCGAACACCACCGCAATCAGACGCATGCCATCACGAACGGCCGAGGACACCATGCAGTAGCCGGCTTCTTCGGTGTGACCGGTTTTCAGACCGTCGACGGTCTTGTCACGCCACAGCAGCAGGTTGCGGTTCGGCTGTTTGATGCCGTTCCAGAAGAACTCTTTCTGGGAGTAGATCGCGTAGTGAGCCGGGTCTTCGTGGATGATCGCGCGCGCCAGCAGGGCCATGTCATGGGCGGTGGCGTAGTGATCCGGGTTCGGCAGGCCGGTCGGGTTCATGAAGTGGCTGTTGACCATGCCCAGGTCGGCAGCGGTCTTGTTCATCAGGTCGGCGAAGGCGTCTTCGCTGCCGGCGATGTGCTCGGAAAGCGCAACGCTGGCGTCGTTACCCGACTGAATGATGATGCCGTGCAGCAAGTCGCTGACGGTGACCTGGCTGCCCACTTTGATGAACATCCGCGAACCGCCGGTGCGCCAGGCGTTTTCGCTGACGGTCACAGGGTCGTTTTCGCCGATCTGGCCACGACGGATTTCCAGCGTGGCGATGTAGGCGGTCATCAGCTTGGTCAGACTGGCCGGTGGCAGGCGCTGGTCGCCATTGTTTTCGACCAGAACGTTACCGCTGTTGGCATCCATCAGCACATAAGCCTTGGCAGCCAGTTGCGGTGGCGATGGCGTCATCTGTTCTGCCGCAAACACGGCAGGCGCGGTGAATAGCGGGATTAGCAGGCAAAGGCGTTTTGCAAAGCTGGTGATGTTCATCCGTCTCTCGAAAATGCTAATGGGCAAACATGCCCTTGCGGGCAAAGCGGGTGCCGGGCTACCCCGGCAAACGGGCTCACATTCTACAGAACGTGCCGTGAAAAGCTGCTGACAACGACAAACCCGGTCGGCACGTCGTCGGTCAGGCAGCGAAACCCGCCTCCGTTGCCGGGGCGGGCATCGCTGATAAAAGCGTTACTGGTCCGACGTGACGACGCTTGGCGAGCCGAGATTGGCCGACCTTACGCTGTTTTGCAGTTGCTGGGCTTCACCCGGCGTGTCGACCGGTCCCATCCGCACGCGATAGAGCGTCTGTTGATTGCGTGCGATCGAACTCACGAACACCGGCGCTCGGACCATCCCGCTCAATTTCGACCTCAGGAGTTCCGCAGCGTCCGGGTTGGCGAAGGCTCCCACTTGGAGAAACAGCCCAGACGCTTGTCCGGAAACGTTTTTTTTTGCGTCGATCGGCACGGGTGTGACCGGGGCAGCGTGTTGCTGCGGCGGCGGCGTCCATTGCTCGATCGTACCCGCTGAGGCGGTGATCACCGGAGCGCCCGGTTGAGGCTGACGTGGCGGCGTGTTGCTGGCCACCTGCGGCTGATCCAGCATCAGTGGTGCCGGTTTGCCGCGCTGCGCCCAGTATTGCGACGGATCGATGCCTTCGACTTTTACCCGCGCCGTGCCGGTTTCGGCATACCCGAGCTTTTTGGCGGCGGCGTAGGACAGGTCGATGATGCGGTCGGAATAGAACGGGCCGCGATCGTTGACCCGCAGGATTACCGTGCGGTTGTTGTCCAGGTTGGTCACGCGAACATAGCTGGGCAGCGGCAGGGTCTTGTGTGCCGCGCTCATGCCATACAGGTCATAGACCTCGCCGTTGGCGGTGTTCTGGCCGTGGAATTTGGTGCCGTACCAGGACGCTGTTCCCGTCTGGGAATAGGTCCTGGAATCGCTGAGCGGGAAATAGGTCTTGCCCAGCACGGTGTACGGGTTGGCCTTGTACGGGCCGGTGTGCAGGGTTGGAATGGCGTCCGGGATGCGCGAAACATCGACGTCCCACCAGGGCGCGCCGTCTTTGTGCGCCCTGTTGATGTCCAGCCCGGGCTGCGAGCGGATCACGTTGCCCGACTGCCGTTGGGCCGTTGTCGTCGGGCGGCTGGTTGAGCAACTGACGATCAGCAAAGTCAGCGCCGTGAAGGCCATCAGTTTCAATGGTTGTTGAATCGGCAGTGACCGCATTACTTGACGTCCCGGGCTTGAACAAGCATTTCAGACAGCTGATGCACGGCCATGGCGTACATCACGCTGCGGTTGTACCGCGTGATTGCGTAAAAATTCTTCAAACCCATCCAGTATTCAGGGCCTTTGTCGCCATCGAGGCGAAACGCCGTGACCGGCATGTCGTCGCGCAGCGCATCATGACTCGCCCAGCCCAGCGCTCGCAACTCCCCAACGTTTTTCACCGGATCAATGCCGGGGCTCAAGCCCTCGTCGACGCGGTCACCGCGCACATCCGCGCGACTGACAACTGGCTGGCCAGCCACCCAGCCGTGACGCTGAAAGTAGCTGGCGACGCTGCCGATTGCATCGTCAGGGTCGTTCCAGATGTTGATGTGGCCATCGCCGTCAAAATCGACCGCGTAGGCGCGAAAGCTGCTCGGCATGAACTGGGGCAAACCCATGGCGCCGGCGTAGGAGCCTTTGAGCGTCAGCGGATCAACCTGCTGTTCGCGGGACAGCAACAGGAACTCGCGCAGCTCCTTGCGGAAGAAATCGGCGCGCTGGGGATAGTCGAACGCCAGCGTCGACAATGCGTCCATCACCCGGTAATTACCGGTGTTGCGGCCGAAAAACGTCTCAACGCCGATAATCGAAACGATCACCTGAGCCGGCACGCCATACTCTTTCTCGGCGCGCGCCAGGGCGACCTCGTGCTGACGCCAGAAGTCGACGCCCCGGGCAACGCGCGCGTCGGTGAGGAACATCGGGCGATAGTCTTTCCACGGTTTGACGCGTTCGGCGGGCCTGGAAATGGCATCGAGGATCGCCTGCTTGCGCTGCACATCGCGGAACACATCGATCAGCTGCTCACCCGCAAACCCATAATCGCGGGTCATTTCGCTGACGAACTGGGCGACTTGAGGAGAGCCGTCATAGTCACCGGCAAGTGATTCCTGCACTGAGCCGAAGATGCCCATCAGACCGACCAGCGGCGCATATCGAGCAGCCCAGCCACGCACTACTTGCATTGAGTTCTTCACCTTAATCAAACCTGAGCGATCCACTTGCGATGTGTATGGACCGACATCAAAACACCAAACGCTGACAGCAGCGTCACCAGCGAAGTTCCGCCGTAGCTAATGAAGGGCAACGGCACGCCTACGACCGGCAGCAGACCGCTGACCATACCGATATTGACGAAAACGTAAACAAAAAAGGTCATGGTCAGGCTGCCCGCGAGCAGCTTGCCGTAGAGCGTCTGCGCCTGGGCGGTGATCACCAGCCCGCGGCCGATGAGCAACAGATAGATAAGCAGCAACGCGCAAATCCCCACCAGCCCGAATTCCTCGCCAAGCACTGCAATGATGAAGTCGGTGTGACTTTCAGGCAGAAAGTCCAGGTGCGACTGCGTTCCCATGAGCCAACCTTTGCCGAATACGCCGCCCGAACCGATCGCTGCCTTGGACTGAATGATGTTCCAGCCGGTGCCGAGCGGATCGCTCTCCGGGTCGAGAAAGGTCAGGATCCGCTGCTTCTGGTAGTCGTGCATGAAGAAGAACCACATGCCGACGGCCACCGGGACCGCTGCCGCCACCACGCTGATGATCCAGCGCCAGCGCAGGCCGGCCATGAACAGCACGAAGGTGCCGGACGCCAGAATCAGCAGCGAGGTGCCGAGGTCTGGCTGACGCACGATCAGAATGAACGGCAGACCAATCAGCCCCAGGCTCACCGCCACGTGCTTGAGGTGCGGCGGCAGCGTGCGCTTGGACAGGTACCAGGCGATGGTCGCCGGCATGATGATCTTCATGAATTCCGAGGGCTGAAAGCGGATGACTCCGGGAATGTTGATCCAGCGCGTCGCGCCCATGGCGTTGTGGCCCATGACGTCCACCGCCACCAGCAGCAGCACGCCGATCACGTAGGCGGCGGGCACCCAGCGGGCCATGAATCGGGGTTCAAGCTGGGCGATGACGAACATCGACACCAGGCCGATGCCGAAGGAGGTCGCTTGCTTGATCAGCAGGTCCCAGCTCTTGCCGCTGGCCGAATACAGCACGAACAGGCTGCCCGCCGCCAGCGTCAGCAGCAGGATCAACAGCGGGCCATCGACGTGAATCTTCTGCAGAAACGTGGCGCGACGGCGCATCACATCTTCGCTGGACAGGATGCGGTCGAAATTACTCTTCACGGGCCGCGGTCTCCGGAGGCTGTGCATTGCTGGCGTATTCGGGTTTCAGATGGCCCTGTGGATCAAGCAGCCAGGCGTCCATGACCTGCCGCACCACCGGCGCGGCAACGCCCGAACCCGACTCGCCGTTTTCGATCATCACCGCAACGACGATCTTCGGACTGTCGGCCGGCGCGAAGCCGACGAACAAGGCGTGGTCGCGGTGGCGTTCCTGGACTTTCGAGCGGTCGTACTTCTCGCCCTGCCGAATGGCCACGACCTGGGCCGTACCACTCTTGCCGGCGATGCGGTACTGGGCACCAATGGCGGCTTTGCGCGCGGTGCCGCGAGCGCCGTGCATCACTTGCTGCATGCCGTGGTTGACCTTGGCCCAGTCGGACGGGTCGCGCAGGACGATGTCCGGCATCGGGTTCTTGTCCACCGGCTTTTGCCCTTCGACGGTCCTGGCCAGGTGCGGACGGTTCCATTTGCCTTTGTTCGCCACCAGCGCGGTGGCCTGGGCCAACTGCAGCGGAGTGGCCTGCATGTAGCCCTGGCCGATCCCCAGAATGAGTGTTTCACCCGGGAACCACGCTTGCCGCCGGGTGACGCGCTTCCAGTCACGGGACGGCATCAGGCCGGGGGATTCTTCGAACATGTCCAGTGAGACTTTCTGACCGATACCGAACTTGTTCAGGTACGCCGACAGCCGATCAATCCCGACCTTGTGGGCCAGATCGTAAAAATAGGTGTCGTTGGAGCGCATGATCGCCGTGTCCAGGTCCACCCAGCCATCGCCGGTGCGGTTCCAGTTGCGGTATTTGTGGTCGTAGTTCGGCAGCATGTAATAGCCGGGGTCGAATACCCGCGTGCTGGCCGTGATCACGCCAGTGTCGAGACCGGCGATCGCCACCGCCGGCTTGATGGTCGAACCCGGTGGGTACAGGCCCCGCAGAATGCGGTTGAACAGCGGGCGGTCGACCGAATCGCGCAGTTCGGAGTACGCCTTGAAACTGATGCCGGTGACAAACAGGTTGGGGTCGAAGCTCGGCTGGCTGACCATCGCCAGCACCTCACCCGTGTTAGGGTCCAGCGCCACCACCGCACCGCGACGCCCTGCCAGCGCGGCTTCGGCGGCTTCCTGCAACTGGATGTCGAGGCTCAGGACGATGTCCTTGCCGGGCACCGGATCGGTTCTTTTCAGCACGCGCAGGACGCGGCCGCGGGCGTTGGTTTCGACTTCTTCGTAACCGACCTGACCGTGCAGCTCGGGCTCGTAAAAGCGCTCGATACCGGTCTTGCCCATGTGATGGGTGCCGCTGTAATTCACCGGATCGAGGCTTTTCAGCTCTTTCTCGTTGATCCGGCCCATGTAACCCACCGAATGAGCGAAATGCTCGCCCTGCGGATAGTGGCGAACCAGTTGCGCGACCACTTCAACGCCCGGCAAACGGAACTGATTGACGGCGATGCGGGCGATCTGTTCTTCGGTCAGCTCGAACAGAATGGGCACCGGCTCAAACGGCCGCCGGCCCTGCTTCATGCGTTTTTCGAAGATGATCCGGTCATCCGGCGTCAGCTCAAGCACCTGAACGATGGTGTCCAGCACCTGGGTCCAGTCACCGGAACGTTCGCGGGTCATGCTCAGGCTGAAACTGGGCCGGTTGTCGGCGATCACCACACCGTTACGGTCGTAGATCAGCCCCCGACTCGGCGGGATCGGCTGCACGTGAACGCGATTGTTCTCGGACAGCGTCGAGTGGTACTCGTACTGGATGACCTGCAGGAAATACAACCGCGCGATCAACACGCAGATCAGCACCACCACCGCGACTGCACCGACCACGACTCGGCTGCGCACCAGGCGTGCGTCCTTTTCGTGGTCTTTCAGGCGGATCGGCTGAGACATTTAGGGCAGGTTCACAGTGAAGGCAGCGGCGCTACTTGTGATAAGGGTGACCGGACAGCACGGTCCAGGCACGATAAATCTGCTCACCAATGAGGATGCGCACCAGCGGGTGCGGCAACGTCAGCGGCGACAACGACCAGCGCTGCTCGGCCCGGGCACAGACTTCCGGCGCCAGCCCTTCCGGACCGCCGACCATCAGGTTGACCGTGCGCGAATCCAGGCGCCAGCGATCGAGTTCGCCCGCCAGTTGCTCGGTGCTCCATGGCTTGCCATGCACTTCAAGCGTGACGATCCGCTCGCCCGGCTGCACCTTCGCCAGCATGGCCTCGCCTTCCTGACGGATGAGGCGTGCCACGTCGGCGTTCTTGCCACGGGTGTTGAGCGGAATTTCCACCAGCTCCAGCGCCAGTTCGGATGGCAGACGCTTGGCATATTCATGCCAGCCTTCTTCCACCCACTTGGGCATGCGGGAACCGACGGCGATCAGACGCAGACGCACAACGACGCCTTAGGCCTGGTCTTTGTTCAGCTTGTCGAAATGCTCGTGAGCGTTTTCCGGGCTGTGGTGTGCGGCGCTGGCCGAACGGCTCTGCTCGGCACCGGCCCACAGACGCTCGAGGTCGTAAAACTGGCGAGCGGAGGCGGTCATCATGTGGACGATGGCGATGTCCAGGTCCAGCAGCACCCAGTCGCTGTCGCCCTTGCCTTCTTCGCCCAGCGGCTTGAGGCCCTGCTTTTTGACTTCTTCGCGGACCTTGTCGAGCATCGCGTTGATCTGGCGATTGGAGGTACCGGTCGCGATGACCATGTAGTCAGTGATGCTCTGCTTGTCACGAACGTCCAGCACCTGGATATCCTGGGCTTTGACGTCTTCCAGGGCAGCCCTGATCACTTCGATGATTGGATTTACAGCGCGTTTGTCAGTCATAAAAAACTCTTTCAACTCGTATGTTTGGGCGTTTCTTCGCGCACTTGGCTGCGTAGCAACACACCTTCAGTTCGACGCACGGTACAGCCCGTGCGTATCGATATAGGCCAGTACCGCGTCTGGCACCAGAAAACGTACCGACTTACCGCTGGCCAGCAGTTGACGGATCTGGGTGGCAGACACCGAAAGCGGCGTCTGCCAGACGAACGTAATCTTTCCGCCGGGCCCCTTGAGGGCCTTCGGATCGCTGACGGCACGTCCCGCGAGCAGATTTCGCATCGCATCCGGGGACTCGCTGTCGGCGTCCGGGCGTTGCAGCACCACGATATGGCAGTGCTCCAGCAACTCTTCCCACCGGTGCCAGGATGGCAGCCCGCAAAAGGCGTCCCAACCCAGCAATAAAAATAGCTGATCATCGGCGGCCAGTTCGGCGCGCATCGATTCCAGCGTGTCGATCGTGTACGACGGCTTGTCGCGCAGCAGCTCGCGATCGTCCACCGTCAATGGCGGCACCCCGGCGACCGCGCACTGGACCATCGCCAGACGATCCTGCGCCGAGACACTCGGCGTGTCGCGATGAGGCGGTCGGGCGCTGGGCGTCAGACGCAGCTCATCGAGTTTCAGCAGCTCGGCGACTTCCAGTGCGCCACGCAAATGGCCAATGTGCACCGGGTCAAACGTGCCGCCGAGTATGCCGACGCGCTTTGGCACCCGGGCCGTGTTCTGCGGAACGGCAATCGGATCGGCCATTGCCTGCGCGCCGCTGCCTGAAGGCTGACCGACGTCGGCCAAGTCAGACCGGCCCCTGCCCGCGCAATTGTGTGCCATCGCCGACAACGATGTATTTCTCGCAGGTCAGGCCTTCGAGCCCCACGGGACCGCGCGCGTGAATCTTGTCGGTCGAAATGCCGATCTCCGCACCCAGGCCGTATTCGAAACCGTCGGCAAAACTGGTGGGCGCGTTGACCATCACCGAGCTCGAGTCGACTTCAGCCATGAAGCGGCGAGTCTGGGCCTGCGAGTCGGAGATGATGGCGTCGCTGTGGTGCGAGCCGTAATGATTGATGTGTTCGATGGCCTGATCCAGACCGGTCACGATGCGGATCGAGAGGATCGGCGCAAGGTACTCGGTGTGCCAGTCTTCTTCGGTGGCGGGCAAGACGTCGATCAGGTCGCGGGTGCGCTCGCAGCCGCGCAGTTCGACGCCTTTTTCGCGGAACTGGGCGGCCATGGGCGGCAGGAAGTCTGCGGCGACGGCTTGATCGACGAGCAGGGTTTCCATCGCGCCGCAGATGCCGTAGCGGTAGGTCTTGGCGTTGAAGCTGATGCGCTGGGCAGCGGCCAGGTCGGCATGGGCGCTGACGTAGACGTGGCAGATGCCGTCCAGGTGTTTGATGACCGGGACCTTGGCGTCGCGGCTGACGCGTTCGATCAGGCCTTTGCCTCCACGGGGAACGATGACGTCCACGTACTCCGGCATGGTGATCAGGGCACCCACGGCGGCGCGGTCGGTGGTTTCGACGACTTGAACGACAGCGGCAGGCAAACCGGCTTCATCGAGGCCGCGCTGGATGCAGGCGGCGATGGCGCGGTTGGAATGTATGGCTTCGGAGCCGCCACGCAGGATGGTGGCGTTACCGGATTTGAGGCAGAGGCTGGCGGCGTCGATGGTTACGTTGGGGCGCGATTCGTAGATGATGCCGACGACGCCCAATGGCACGCGCATTTTGCCAACTTGAATGCCGGAGGGCTGGAAGTTCATGTCGCGCAGGGTGCCGATAGGGTCTGGCAGGCTGGCGACCTGGCGCAGGCCGGCGATCATGCTGTCGATGCGGGCCGGGGTCAGGGAGAGGCGTTCGAGCAGAGCGGGTTCGAGTCCATTGGCGCGGCCGGCAGCGAGGTCTTGTTCGTTGGCGGCGGTCAGCTCGGCACGGGAAGCGTCCAGCGCGGCAGCGGTGGCTGCGAGGGCGCGGTTCTTCTGTGCGGTGCTGGCACGGCCGATCACGCGGGAGGCTTCGCGGGCGGCGCGACCCAGGCGGGTCATGTAGTCAAGAACGGACTCGGTCATGGTCTCGGGTGGCTTGGCAAATGGGAAAGCGGCGGATTATAGCTGTCGGGCGTGCTGAACGACAGCGGCGACAGGCGGATGGTCGGAATAAGGCCGTTTTGTTGTTCTCAAGGCGGAGCGGCGGTAGTGCAACCGAGGGTATATCCGTTATCTCCAGCGTCACGAATTATGGTTCCGCCCTTACGGCGGGTCACTTTTGGCAAGAGCGCCCCAAAAGTAACCAAAAACGCTTTGCTCCTGGTTTGGCCCCTCGTGCCTCGGGGTTCCTTCACTCCGGTCTCGCTCCGTGGGCCCGCGCCGAACGGACATCCATGTCCTGACGGCGCTCTCGCCGCATCCATGCGGCTCGGCCCAC